>JANMMN010000015.1:0-1739 GCA_031373405.1 Actinomycetes bacterium | reverse complement strand
GTGAGGCTCAGCCGTGAGCGAGACGCCGCAGATCACCATCCCCGCCGACCTCTGCCCGCTCGACGGCCGGTTCGGTGCCGGCCCGAGCAAGGTGCGCGGCGAGCAGGTGGCGGCGCTCGCCGCCCTCGCACCGACCTACCTGGGCACCTCGCACCGGCAGAAGTCCGTCAAGTCCCAGGTCGGACGCCTGCGCACCGGGCTCGGCGAGCTGTTCAGCCTGCCAGAGGGCTACGAGGTGGTGCTCGGCAACGGTGGCTCGACGGCGTTCTGGGAGGTGGCGGCCTTCAGCCTCGTGCGTGACCGTGCGCAGTTCCTCACCTTCGGCGAGTTCGGCTCGAAGTTCGCCACCGCGGTGACGGACGCACCCTTCCTCGGCGAGCCCACCGTCCGCACCTCTGACCCCGGCACGGCGCCGAGCTTCGTGGCCGAGGCCGGCGTCGACGTCTACGCCACCCCTCACAACGAGACGAGCACCGGCGTCGCGATCACACCCACGAGGGTCCTCGGGGCGGACGCCGATGCGCTCATGGTCTTCGACGCCACCTCCGGAGCGGGTGGCCTCGCGGTCGACCAGCGCGAGAGCGACGTCTACTACTTCGCGCCACAGAAGTGCTTCGCCTCCGACGGCGGGCTCTGGATCGCGCTCATGTCGCCGAAGGCGATCGAACGCACCGCCGAGATCAAGGCGAGCGGTCGCTACATCCCCGCGTTCCTCGACCTGCAGACCGCCGTCGACAACAGCCGCCTCGACCAGACCTACAACACCCCGGCGCTCGCGACGATCCTGCTCATGGCCGAGCAGGTCGACTGGTTCAACGCCCAAGGCGGTCTCGACTGGTGCGTCGCGCGCACCGCAGAGTCGTCGACGGCGCTCTACGACTGGGCCGAGGCCTCGTCGTACGCCACTCCCTACGTCACCGACCCGGCTCTGCGCTCCCAGGTGATCGGCACCATCGACCTCGACGACACGATCGATGCGGCCGTCGTCGCGAAGGTGCTGCGCGCCAACGGCATCGTCGACACCGAGCCCTACCGCAAGCTCGGGCGCAACCAGCTCCGGGTCGCGATGTTCCCGTCGGTCGAGCCCGACGACGTACGCCGTCTCACGGCCTGCATCGACCACGTCGTCGCGGCGTTGTCCTGAGGACGCGACCGTCCAGCACCCGCACCGAGGGACGCCGCATGGGGCACCTGTCATGACCGCCGCCGACCCGGACGGCGCAGTCCGCACGACCGTCGTCCGCGACCGTCCGACCTGGCTCGCCTACGTCCAGGTCGGGCTGTTCGGCTACTTCCTCTACGCCTTCGGCCCGTCGATCGCCCTGCTCCGCGACGAGCAGGGCACGACTCGCGCACTCGCCAGCCTGCACGGCACCGCCATGGCCGCGGGGGCGATCCTGATCGGCTTCCTCTCCCCCGCGATCGTGCACCGTTGGGGTCGCGGCCGGATGCTGCGCGGTGGCTCGCTCCTGCTGGCGGCCGGGCTCCTCGTCTACGTCGGGGGCCAGTCGCTGCCCGTCACTCTCCTCGGCGCCTTCGTCGCGAGCGCCGGCGGCACCTTCTGCCTGGTCGGCGTCAACGCGTTCCTCCCCGACCATCACGGCGTCGCCGCACCGCAGGCGATGAGCGAAGCGCACGGACTCGGTGCGGTGATGGGCCTGCTCGGTCCGCTCGCCGTCGGCCTCGGCGTCTGGGTCGGCTGGGGCTGGCGCCCCGCGCTGCTCGCGGGAGCGGTGGCC
>JANMMN010000164.1:0-5966 GCA_031373405.1 Actinomycetes bacterium | reverse complement strand
GCTCGCTTGCGGTCCCAGTAGTCCGACTCCTCGGTGCGGGTCGCCTCGTAGAGCCCCTTCACGTCGGGCGCCGCCGCGAGGATCGAGACGAGGTTGGGAGCCCAGCGGGCGGGCACGATGACGAACATCTCGCTGGGCTTGAGCTTGTTGGCCATCCGGCCGCCGAAGTCTCCGGTGGTGATGATCACGTTGTCGTCGAACCACGGCGTGACGAAGGCATCGGTGCAGAACGACGAGCCGGCGGCCGAGCTCGGGGGAGTGCCGTCGACGACCGAGCGGGCTGCCGCAATCTGCCCGGCCCAGACCGGCTCGGCCACCACGATGATCCACTCGATCGTGGCGCCCTCCGGCACGTTCTCCAGCGGGGCCGCACCGATGCCGCGCACCGCCCCGACAGGCAGCTTGAACTGCCCGCTGTTGACCGCGAGACCCGCTTCGAGGGTGTAGGCGGGGATGAACACCGGGAGCAGCCGGCCGCTGGTCATGAGCTCGTTGCCCTCGGCGAAGCCGAGGAGGAACTCGCCGTGCGAGCAGTCGTGCCGGGTGGAGTCCATGTGCACCGCGCGGCCCTCGTCACGAGCGATGCGCAGGATGCCGCACGCGTCGACCCGTGGGCTCACGGCGTACGCCGGGTGCACCTCGTCACGGAACATCGTGACCGCGACGGCACTGCCGCGGATCTTGCCGGCGAACGCCGCGACGAGCGCGTCGACGTCGAGCGCGGGAGAGGCGGGGTCGGCCATGCGCCCACACTAGGAGCGTTCCGCTGTGCGGGCCAGTGTTCCGAGGCTGTCGGTCAGCCGCGTTCACCGTCCATGAGCCCATCGAGGTGATGGCGGATCTGGAGGGCGACCGCGGCACCCTCGCCGACGGCCGAGGCGAGCTGTTTGGTGGACCCGGCGCGGACGTCGCCCGCCGCGAAGATCCCGGGCACCGAGGTCTCCAGCATCCGGTCGGTCGTGACGAAGCCACGCTCGTCGAGGGCGACGAGCCCGTCGAGCCAGCCGGTGTTGGGGTCGAGGCCCACGAAGACGAAGGCCCCCGCAGCGGGGTGCTCGCGCTCGACACCGTCGGATCCCGCGATCACGATCGCCGCGAGCTTGCCGTTGTCGTTGGGCACGAACCGCTGGAGCGCTGTCTCGGTCAGGACGGTCATCCGCGGGTGCGCACCGACCTTGTCCTGCAGCAGCCGTGAGGCGAGCGGCCGGTCCGACCGCTCGACGATCGTCACGTGCTGGGCGAACTGGGTGAGGAACAGCGCCTCCTCGAAGCCGGAGTTGCCGCCGCCGATGACGACGACCTCCTCGGCGTCACGGTAGAACGGTCCGTCGCAGGTGGCACAGAAGTGGATGCCGGCCCCGATGAGATCGGCTTCGCCCTCGGCCCCTGTGCGCCGGTAGGTCGACCCGGTCGCGATCAGCACGGCACCGGTCATCAGCTCCTGCCCGGTGGAGGTGGTCACGGTGGAACGACCGTCGGAGGACTCGATGCGCGAGACGGCGACCGCCGGGAGCAGCTCGACGCCGTATCTCGCGGCCTGCAGGGCGAAGCGGTCGGCGAGCTCGGCGCCCCCGATGCCCTCGGGGAAGCCGGGGTAGTTGTCGAACCGCTCGGTCACGCCGGCCTGACCACCCAGGGCGGACTTCTCGATCACGAGCGTCCGCAGGTTCTCCCGCGCCGCGTAGATCGCGGTGGTGAGCCCCGTGGGGCCACCGCCGACGATCACCAGGTCGTAGGACATCGCCGCCGCGTCGCGGCTGAGTCCCAGCTTGTCGGCGAGCTCCTGGTTGGACGGCTCGGCCAGGTGCGACCCGTCGGGGAACACGATCGTCGGGATGATCCGCTTGCCGTCGTTGTAGCGCTCGACGGTCGCGTCCTCCTCGGGGTGCACCTCGAGGTCGACGTAGTGGAACGCGATCCGCTGCTCGGCGAGGAAGGCCTTGCTGCGCCGGCAGTCGGGGCACCAGGCGGCGCCGTACAGGACGATCATCTCGGTGTCGGGCACGGCGGACCTCCGGGTCGGGGACGTGGTGGCGACGCTACGGGCACGGGTCCGGCGCTGCTGGGTCGACGGCTTACGGGACGGTGAACTGCTGCGGGAGGGAAGGGGGACGGCGAGACTAAATACCCCGGGGGGTATAGTGATGGCATTCCGCCCTGAGCAGACCGAGGAGAACCGATCCGATGTGCCGCCAGGTGAGCTGTCGACGTTGTAGCAAGGCGACCTGGTCGGGCTGCGGCCAGCACGTCGACCAGGTCATGGCCGGCGTCCCGGCGTCGCAGCGCTGCGCGTGCCTGCCGGCCCCCAAGCGCTCGTTCACCGATCGGCTGCTCGGCCGCTGACCCGTCTCGCGGTGCTCAGGCGCGCGGACGGGCCTTGTCCGGGTCGTAGAGACCCCAGGCCATGACGGTGGCGCGCGAACCCGCGACCTCGACCACCGTGCCGTCGACCGCGACGTCGGCACGCAGCACAGCGCCGCCGATGTTGCCGAACAGCGGCGAGTCAGAGCCCGTGCGCCATTGGCCGACCACCTCGCCGTCGAGCGTGACAGGGGCGACGTCGCCCGGCAGGTCGCCGGTGAAGTGCAGGGTCTTGTAGCGGTTCGGGTGCTTCTCGGCGTACGCCGAGACCGCTGCCCGCCCGACGAAGTCGCCCTTGTCGAGGTCGACGAAGCGGTCGAGGCCGATGTCGTGCGGCTTCGTGACGCCACCGTCGTAGTCGACGCCGTTGAGGACGAAGCCCGCGTCGACCCGCAGCCGGTAGACCGCGCTGACCCCGAAGGGCCGCGCCCCCGCCTCGAGCAGCACGTCGTAGACGGTGCCGACATCCTCCGGGGTGGTGAAGAACTCGTACCCCAGCTCGCCGGAGTAGCCGGTGCGCGCCAGGTAGCCGCGGGCGCCGCCGAGCACGACCGGCTCCGGGAAGAAGCGGAAGTACCTCAGCGAGGCGACATCGGCGTCGGTGAGCGCGGAAACGACCTCGCGCGAGCGCGGACCCTGGATCGCGAGGTGCGGCATCCGCGCAGTGATGTCGGTGATCGTGACATCGAGGTCGCCGAGGTGCTCGGCCCAGTAGCCGGCGTAGCCCGACCCGTTCATCATGACCAGGACGTGGTCGTCGGCGACCTTGTAGACCGTGCCCTCGTCGAGCATCGTGCCGTCGGGGTTCATGAACGGGCCGTAGCGCACCTGGCCGTCGGCGAGGCCGCGGATCCGGTTGGTGTTGACACGGTCGGCAGCGGTGACGGCGTCGGGACCGCGGAACTCCCACTTCACCAGGCCCGAGACGTCCCAGACCCCGACGTCCTCGCGGACCGCGCGGTACTCCGCCGGCCAGTCACCGAAGTCGCGGTTCCAGAACCAGCCGCCGTCCTCCTTGAACGTGCCGCCCAGCGACTCGAGCCGGGCATGAAGCGGGGAACGGCCGGACTCGCCCATGGGACGGCTCCTCGGATCGGCTCGGGCCGCGCGGCGACACGGCGCGACAGTGCGGCGACGCTAGCAGCCGACTCTCGCGCCGGTCGGGCCGTCACCCGCGGCGCACCGAGGCCGGGTGCTCAGATGTCGTGCCAGTGCCCGTCGATCCACTCGGGATCGCCGTCGAGCAGCGGCTTGAGGTTGGCCTCCCACCACGCTGCCTGCGCGGGGTTGTCGGCAAGTGCCTCGTACGACGCCCTGTCGACGAAGCGCACGCACATGACGACGCGGCCGTCGTCGGTGACCAGTGCACGCTCGTCGACGAAGCCGGCCGCCGAGCCGATCTTGGTCGACCAGTCGCTCACGAGCGAGCGAACCTGCTCGACCGGGGTCGAGCTGCGCCCGATCATCACCGTCCCGAACATCGCCTCGGCGGACATCAGACCGTCACCTCATCCTTGAGGATCGCTCGGATCCCTGCCTCGAGCTCGGCTCCGGGGTCGTGGCCGTGGACCGAGACGGCGTGCTCGCTCGCAGCTCGGACGACTTCGTCCTCCTCGCCGGCGATGGTGAGGGTGCATCCGGACTCACTGGGGATGTCGCGGCAGTCCGCGACTCGTCTGCTCATGGCGCGTCCCTTCCGTCGGGGGTTTGTCCCGTCGGCATCACGAGAGTGCGCCCGAGCCCGCAGCACGTCAAGGGCACGGGTCCGGTGCACGAGTCCAGGAAGCCGGGCTCACGGCTGAACGCACCCGGCTGGCTGCCGCTGGGCTCACCGAGGGCTCAAGACCGGGATCGCCGTCTGCCGATCCGAATCCCATGGGAACGCCTGGGGGGTGGGGCCGACGACGCGCGACACGGTGGAGCTACCGTGCCGCCGGTCTCGGCGTGCTGCTCCTGCTCGTCGCGGTCGTGCCACCCGCCTCCTCCGTGGGTGTCGTCCTCCCGTTGGCGACCGAAGTCGCCGCGATGGGCCTGTTCCTCGCAGCGGTCCTGCGCCTTGCGCCCACCATGCGAACGTTGTGGTGGGCACTGTGGTCCTGCCAGGCCCTGGTCGTCCTGGCGGATGTGATCTACGCCTACCAGCAGTCCCACGTCGCCATCACACCGTTCCCGGGCTGGGCCGATCCGTTCTACCTGGCTGCGTACGCCCCCGAGCTGATGGCGATGTACCTGCTCATCGCAGCACGGCACCCCCGCACGAGCACGGCCCAGGTCCTGGACTCCCTGATCATCGCGCTGCCGATCATCGCCGCGACGTTCGTGTTCGTCGTCATACCGATGCTCGCCTCCGAGACCAGGTCGTTGGAGGCGTCCCTCGCCGTGGCCTATCCGATCCTCGACGTGATCGTCCTGACTGCTCTCATCCGGCTCTCCGTGGGCGGTGGGCACCGCAACAGGTCTCTCGGCCTGCTCATCGCGTCCGTGTCGACAGTCCTGCTCGCCGACCTCTTCTACAACGGGCTCTCCACGCAAGGCCTCGTTGAGGAGATGCCCGGCTGGATCCAGGTGTTCTTCACCCTGAGCGTGATCCTGATGGCGGCCGCAGCCCTCTCCACCGATGCTGCAACCGTGCAGCAGCCCGAGACTCGGCTCACCCGGCACCCCATGTCTCGCGCTCGACTGATCGGGTTCGGCCTCGGGTCTGTCGTCCTGCCCATCCTGCTGGCCATCGGTATCGACGCGGGCAGCGCCGAGAGTGTTCGAGTCCTGGCCGTGTTCGCGGTCGTCGTGAACATGCTGATCCTCTGGCGCGCCCTCATCCTGCTCCGGCTCGTCGCCGCCCAACGCCACGAGCTCGCCGCGCACGCCCGCACCGACGCACTGACCGGACTGCCCAACCGTCGATCCTGGGACTTCGAGCTCGACCGCGTCGCATCGTCGGCCAGCGGAACGCAGGCGGTCCTGACGGTGGCCATCCTCGACCTCGACCACTTCCACGAGTTCAACGAGCAGCACGGCCACCAAGCCGGCGACGACGCCCTCCGCAGCTGCGCCACCGCCTGGCGGCAAGCGCTCCCCTCCGATGCCTACCTCGCTCGCTACGGCGGCGAGGAGTTCGCCGCGCTGCTCCCCGGGGTCGTCGGCGCCGCCGCCCGCAGTCTGCTCGACGACATCCGGCGCGCCACGCCGGAACCGCTCACCGTGTCCATTGGGTACGCCGAACACCTGGCCCCGACACGCATCCTCGACACCGTCGCCGACGCCGACGCCGCCCTCTACTCGGCCAAGGCCGCCGGACGCGACGTCGTGGTCGCCGCAAGCTCCCGAACGTCGACTTCTCGGGTCGACACAGCCTGATCGACCCGTGCGTGACGAGCTTGCCCGGCGGTGACTTCGCCTACTCGAGACGAACACGTTCGCTGACGTTCAGCGCCGGGTCGGCGGTCCGAGCCTTCCTGGCAGCGTCCTTGATCGCAGCCTCGACACCAGCGGCGGCGGGGTAGGGCTCGACGTTTTCATCTCGTCCCTGCTGACGAGCTGCTCTGACAGTTTGCGGGCCACTTCCTCGATCCCGGAGCCCTTCGCCGGCGCGGCGAAGGCGGCCG
>JANMMN010000370.1:0-26059 GCA_031373405.1 Actinomycetes bacterium | reverse complement strand
CCTCGATCGCGTCGGGGTAGACCGGGGTCGCCCGCTTCTCGGCGATGTTCTTGCTGTAGCCATAGCAGACGTGCACGGCGGTGCTCACGTGCTCCGGCACCCCGCGCAGGGTGCGATCGATCGCCTCGGCGACGAAGTCCTTGAGATAGGAGTAGCGAAAGTGCACCTCGGGCTCGTCGAGCTGGATCACGCTCGCGCCGGCCGCCACGGCGGCCAGCACCTCGGCGTTGAGCGCGTCGGCGATCGCGAACGAGAGCTCCTGCAACGAGCCGTAGTGCTCGTCGACGAGACGCAGCGCCAAGGTCGACGGGCCGATGATCGTCACCTTCGTCGGGCCGTGGGTGAGAGTCCGGAGGAAGCGCACGTCGTCAGCGACGATCGGACGCTCCCAGGTGATCGGGCCGACCACGCGCGGCTGCAGGAACGCCGGGCGCTTCGCCTCCCCCTCCGGTGATGGTGGTGGGGTCGGGCGCTGCTTCATGGTGAGGAACTCGGTGACGTCGCTCGAGGTGAACGTCGGCGCGGCCCGCTCGTTGTTGTCGATGCCACCGAGTGCATAGAAGTGGCCGCTGAAGGTCTGCCGGCGCTGCTCGCCGTCCCCGACGACCGTGAGCCCCGCCCGCTGCTGGTCGGTGACGGCCAGCCGTACGGCGTCGTCCTGGGCCTCTGCGAGCTGACCGGGCGCCACCCGCCACCAGGTGCCCTCCTCGCCGTAGACGAGGTCGTGCTCGGCCAGCCACTGCGGCTTGGACCAGGAGCCGACGATCTGGGTCGCGAAGGCAGGCAACGTCATGACGCCGGAGCCTAACCGGAACGCCGTACCACGCAAAGGAACACCTCACCGCCACTGAAGGGTCCATGGGTGTCATAGGACCGAACCGATCCCACCTTCATGTCGCGCGTGTGCCGCCGCTCGACGGTCCCACCCGGACGGGCAGCGCCTGCACCGCGGCGTTGCCGCTCAGCGGGTCGACGCGGGTCGAGTCGGTGATGTCGTTGACGCTTGCGCCGCCGAGCCCGGCCGCGTGCCGCCACCCGGTGGGACCGGCTGCGCCCGCGCGGTCGTGCCCGAAGCCGTGCGGCACCGACACGACGCCCCGCATCAGCGTGTCGGTCACCTCGACCGGCGCCTCGATCGAGCCGACCGCGGAGGTCACGAGGGCGATGTCGCCATCGGCAAGACATCGCGCGGCCGCATCCTCGGGATGCATCTGCACGGTGAACCGGTTGCGGCCCTTGGTCAGCCGCTCACTGTTGTGCATCCAGGAGTTGTTGCTGCGCAGGTGACGTCGACCGACGAGCAGCAGGTCGTACGTCGGGTCCGCCACTGCGCTCTCGGCATCGCGCAGTCCCTGCAGAACGCGCGACCAGTCCTCCATCACGACGGGATGCGCGAGGTTGATGCGGCGACCCTCCGTCATCAAGCGACCCGGCAGCTGGCGTACGAGCGGGCCGAGGTCGAGCCCGTGGACGGCCCGCTCCACCCTCGCGAGCGTGAGCCCGGCCCGGCCCTTGCTGAGCAGGCCGTGCGGTCCGGCGCGCAGCGCGACGTCGACGAACCGTCGAGGGAAGAACCGGCGAAGCGCGGCCTCGCGCACGGCCGCCGTACGCCGGGTGCGCGGAGTACGCCGCCACACCCGGCCCAGCAGCCCGATCAGGATCTCGGCGTCCGACCTCGAGTCCGGCGGCGCGGGCACGGCGGCAGGGTTCCACCGCACCCAGTTGCGCACGCTCACCGCCGGGAAGACGACATCGAACTCGTCACGCTCGAGCGGCGAGGTCGGCGGCAGGATCACATCGGCGTGCCGGGTCGACTCGGTGAGGTAGTAGTCGACGGCGACGACGAACTCGAGAGACTCGAGCGCGCGCTCGAGCCTCGAGCCGTCGGGCGCGCTGAGCACCGGGTTCCCGGCGTACAGCACGATCGCGCGGACCTGCCCGGGGCCGGGGGTGAGGATCTCGTCGGCGAGTGTCGCGACCGGGAACTCGGCGGCGAACTCCGGGATCCCGCGCACCCGCGAGCGCCAGCGGTCGTAGCCGATGAGGTCCGTGGTGCGTGCCCCGATGGTCGGCAGGTCGAAGGCGGGCGAGGAGAACATGACCCCACCGATCTCGTCGAGCCGGCCGGTCAGCACGTTGAGGCAGTGGATCAACCAGTACGCCGGGGTCCCGTACACGGACTGGGTCACGCCGAGCCGGCCGTACACCGCTCCGCGACGCGCTGCTGCGAGCTCGCGCGCAAGTCGACGGATCGTCTCGGCCGGCACACCGGTAACGGGCGCGACGCGCTCGGGCGTCATTTCGGCAACGGCAGCCGCCACCGCGTTGATGCCGTCGACGAAGTCGGTCGCGCGACCCGGCCGAGCGAGGCCTTCGGACGTGATCACCTGCACCATCGCGGCGAGCAGCCACACATCGGTGCCTGGGACCACAGCGACGTGCTCATCGGCGACGTCGGCGGTCTCGGTGCGCCGGGGGTCGACCACCACGACGCGGCCACCTCGCTTGCGCAGAGCGGCGAGACGCCCCTTCATGTCGGGTGCCGTCATGATCGAGCCGTTGCTCACCACCGGGTTGCCCCCGACGACCAGCAGGTGGTCCGTACGGTCGAGGTCGGGCACGGGCAGGAGCAGCGGCGACCCGAACAGCAGGTAGGCGAGCAGGTGCTGCGGCTGCTGGTCGACGCTCGCCGCGCTGTAGCGGCCTCGGGTGCCGAGGGCGTCGATGAGCATCGGGATGAAGGTGACGGGTGCCCACCCGTGCGTGATCGGGTTGCCGAGGTAGAGCGCGATCGCGTCCCCTCCGTCGCGGTCGCGGATGGCGGTGAGCCGATCGGCGACGAGGTCGAGCGCCTCGTCCCAGTCCATCTCCTGCCAGGAGCCGTCGGCGGCCCGACGGACCGGACGTCGCAGCCGGTCCGGGTCGGTCTGCAGGTCCTGCAACGCGATCCCCTTGGGGCACACGTAGCCGCGCGAGAAGGGGTCGAGCTCGTCGCCTCGGATCGAGAGCACCTGCGGCCCGTCGACCTCGATGCTCAGTCCGCAGCTGGCCTCGCACAGGTTGCACGACCGATGCACGGTGCGCTGGGAGCTCGACATGTGACTGACGCTAGGTCACCGGGGTGCCGACCGCAGCATGTCCGGCAGCAGGCCCGCTCGTCCGGCTTCCGCGGTGGATGAGGTGCCCGTGCCCCCGCCTTGACGTGTGAGGGACGAGGCGACACTCCGATGCCAAGTCGCTGTGGTAGCGGTCAATCGGGTCGGGAGGAACCGTCGGCCCGAACCTGCGCCGAACAATGAACTATCCGGCATTCTGTGTCAGTCGAAGGGGTGCCGACATGGCAGTAGGACGTCCGTTGGTTCTCGTAGCGCTGGCGCTAGCAGGGCTGGCTGGATGCTCCACCGCACCAGCGCCGGTTGAACCCAACGCGCCGACCGTTCTCCTGTCGGGCTCCGGCGACGGGTCCGGCGCGGATGCCCTGATCACCGGCCCCGTCACTGTGGATGACAGGCGATGTGTTCGCGTTGGCGAGTACTTGGTCATCTGGCCTCAAGGCACTGCCTGGGACACCGAGGCCAACGCCCTGAGACTGCCGAACGGCGACCTCCGGAAGGTCGGCGAAGCCGTCACCGGTGGCGGCTACTACGTGACAGGGACCGGCGCGCAGTCCTCGCTGGGGGACATAGAGCAGCGCGACCGCTGCGCATGGGACGGCGAGACGGCCATCTTCAACCCGGGAAGCGAAGTCGACACCGCCCCGTAGCGCCGACGTGCCGTTCTCGCTCGGGCGGGAACCGATCCAGGTGGAGGACGGTCTAACCCTCACTGTGCGACTAGGAACGAGAACGTGGAGGCGACATGAGGCTCGCAGTAGCTGGGCTCCTACTTCTCACTCTGACTGGCTGCGGGTCAGCCGCTGCGTCACAGGAGCCCTCCGGCAGTGCCTCCACGCGGGTGATCGAGGGATTCGAGCTCTACACGCACTGCGGTATCCGGGAAACCAAGATCGGTAGCGACTTCTACACCGCGACCCCTGTACTCGCTGACGGCGATGGCAATCCTCCAGCGGGATGGGGGAACCCGGGCCAGGTCGGAACGATGACGGTCTACGGCAACGGCACCGCCCGCTTCTCAGCACCCGGTGGGCTTGAGGCTGACTTCCGGCTACGACCCGGAGCGACAACGAGGGAGACAGTCTGCTCCTAACGACTGCCGAGCAGATGTGCCTACGTGTTCACTTTCGCTCAGCTCGTGGCCCGGCCGGGCTGTGAGCCAGGTGGCCGGCGGATCGCTCTTGATGTGCCTGCCCACGGTCTCCGTGTGGTTCTTCAACGGAGTGCGTTCCGCCGGTCGCTGTTGACGGGAAGTGGCTCGAGAGGGGTCTGCGTCGCCCGAGGTAGGCATGCCCTCCCGTCGTTCCTTCTAGCGACAGGGGAACGGTGTGGATGACCCGCTGGGCGGTGCCTCATGTGGACGACGAGATCCGTAAATCCGTTGCGAACAGGGTGATTTCGGGGTTGTGCGGTGCTTCAGACAAGTGTACTATTCCCATATGGCCCCGCCCCCCGGAGTGACCCGCGCGAGTCATCTCGCCGCGTTGGTCCGACGGATCGGCGACGACGTCGACGAGCTCGCCACCCTCGTCGCCGACCACGCGCTGGCCGACGTGGCCGCACCAGCCCTCCCCGATCTGGTCGCCGACCTCCTCAGGGCAGCTGACCGCTCCACAGCGCTGGCCACCGTCACCGCCGACCGGCTTGAGCGCTCCGGCGAGCTCGTGCCTCGCGGGCACCGCACGGTCACCCACTTCCTCACCCATGAGCTCGGAATGTCCGCATCGCACGCCGGCGGCTTCCGCTCCACCATGCGCCAGCTGCGACGCTACGACGACCTCGGGAAGGCGTGGGTGGCCGGCACTGTCACCGGCGACGCCGCGCGGGTGCTCATGGCCGGTGTCGAGAAGGCAATTGCCGACATCCCTCCGAACGCGCGCCACACCCACCGGGTCGACGCGGCGGCCCTACTCCTTCCGGTCGCTACGCACCGACCGGTCGCCGACCTCGTCGCCGCGGCGGCGCTGCTCGAGCACGTCATCGACCCGGAGTCGAAGCAGCAGCGCGCGCTCCTGGTGTTCGAGCAGCAGTTCCTCACCGTCAGCCGGGTCGCGGACGAGTACGTCGTGAACGGCAGCCTCGACGTCGAGACCGGGGCCGCCCTGAGCACGGTGCTCGACCGCCTCCGCGACCAGCGGTACCGCGACGGAGTCCTCGCCGACGATCGGCCTGGCCCCGACACCGGAGACCCCGAGCTCGACGACGCCATCGAGGATCGACGACGCCACCTGGCCGCACCGCACCAGAACGCGCTCTCCCTCGCCCACCTCGTGCGAACGTGGCTCGAGAACGGCGGGCTCGGGTCGCACCACGGCGTCAAGCCGCACCTCACGCTGCTCGTCACCGCCACCGACCTCGCCGAAGGCCTGCCCGCCGAGCTCGACGTCCCGGGCGAGAGCTCTCCCGCCCTCGTCCCGGCAGAGACCGTACGGCGGCTCCTGTGCGACGCGGAGATCAGCGAGACGGAGGTCGCGGGCTCAGTGCCCACCCCCGGTTGCGCGCTGCCCGACGCATCGACCCGGCTGCTCCCCCGACGGCACCACGTGTGGGACGAGGGACGCCGCTACCGCACAGCCTCGCCACGCCTGCGACGCGCCCTCGAGGCACGCGACCGTCACTGCGCGTTCACCGGTTGCCGGGTGGGCATCGCCTGGTGCGAGGCGCACCACGTGCTCGAGTGGGAGCGCGGTGGTATCACCGCGATCGACAACATGACCCTGCTCTGCGCCCGACATCACCACACGGTGCACGAAGGCGGATGGCGCATCACCGCCAGCCCACGGCACGACGCCGGCCATCCCGACCATTGGACCTTCCACGCGCCCGACCCCCTGTGGCGAGCCTGAGCTCGCCGTGACCACCGCGTCCATCGCTCACGCTCGCCACAGCACGAGGCCCGCACCCACCGGAGTGGATGCGGGCCTCGGCGTGCGCCGTATCGCGAGCGGGTCAGCCCTCGAGCGATGCCATGACGTGCTTGATGCGCGTGTAGTCCTCGAAGCCGTACATCGAGAGGTCCTTGCCGTAGCCGGAGTGCTTGAAGCCACCGTGCGGCATCTCCGCGACGAGCGGGATGTGGGTGTTGATCCACACGCAGCCGAAGTCGAGGCGCTTGGCCATGCGCATCGCGCGGCCGAAGTCCTTGGTCCAGACCGAGGAGGCGAGGCCGTACTTCACGCCGTTGGCCCAGCGCAGCGCCTCGTCCTCGTCGGTGAACTTCTGGATCGTCATCACCGGACCGAAGATCTCGTTCTGGATCATCTCGTCGTCCTGGAGCAGGCCGGCGACAACCGTCGGCTCGATGTAGAAGCCGCGGTCGCCCTGGCGCAGACCGCCCGCCGCGATGGTGGCGTGATCCGGCGTACGGTCGATGAAGCCGAGCACGTGCGCGAGCTGGTTGGCGTTGTTGACCGGCGGGACGAGGGCGTCCTCGTCGGACGGTCCGCCCTCGAAGGTGGTCTTCGTGGCCTTGGCCTGCTCGGCCAGGGCTGCGACGAAGTCGTCGTAGACCCGGGCGCCGACGAGCACGCGGGTCGCCGCGGTGCAGTCCTGCCCGGCGTTGAAGTAGCCGGCGACCGCGAGCCACTCAGCGGCAGCGGCCACGTCGGCGTCGTCGAACACGACAACCGGCGCCTTGCCGCCGAGCTCGAGGTGCACGCGCTTGACGTCGAGGGCGGCCGACTTGGCGACCTCCATGCCCGCGCGCACCGAGCCGGTGATGGCCACCATGCTCGGCGTCTCGTGCTCGACGAGCAGCCGACCCGTGTCACGGTCGCCGGCGATGACGTTGAGCACGCCGGGCGGCAGTGCCTCGGCCGCGAGCTCGGCCATCCGCAGGGTCGACACCGGCGTCGTGTCCGACGGCTTGAGGACGACGGTGTTGCCCGCGGCGATCGCCGGGGCGAACTTCCACACGGCCATCATCATCGGGTAGTTCCACGGTGCGACCTGTCCGATGACACCGATCGGCTCTCGGCGGACGATCGAGGTGAAGCCCGACATGTACTCACCGGCCGAGCGACCCTCGAGCACTCGCGCGGCACCGGCGAAGAACCGGATCTGGTCGATCATCGGCGGGATCTCCTCCGCCATGGTCACCGCAATCGGCTTGCCGGTGTTCTGCGACTCGAGCGCGACGAGCTCGTCGGCGTGCGCCTCGAAGATGTCGGCGATCGCGAGCAGGGCCTTCTGCCGCTCGGCCGGCGTGGTGTCGCGCCAGGACTCGAAGGCGGTCGACGCCGCGGCGTACGCGCGATCGACGTCCTGCGCCCCCGAGACCGGCGCTGTGCCGAACACCTCCCCGGTGCTGGGGTCGACGAGGTCGCTGGTGCGGCCTTCGGCCGAGTCGACGGACTCGCCGTTGATGAAGTTGCGCAGGTGTCGCAGGTCGCTCACGCGGTCTCCCGGGTACGTCGGGTCAGGGGCGCGTCCGCGGATTCGACCCGCACCGTGACGCGTCGCACACACTATCGCCCAAGTTCGGTTCTCGATAGGTGATGTGCCCTCAAGCGACAGAATCCGCAAGAATTCCGCACTCAAACCACGAATTCACTTGCCAAAGGCCGTGTCGATCCCCGACGATGCGCACGTGGTGATCCGCGAACGCACGACGCAGGTCGGCCTCGATGACGTCAGCAAGGCGATCATCGAGCAGCTCCAGGACGACGGCCGACGGCCGTACGCCGCCATCGGCAAGGCCGTCGGCCTCTCCGAGGCAGCAGTGCGCCAGCGCGTCCAGCGGCTGATCGAGTCCGGGGTCATGCAGATCGTGGCGGTCACCGATCCCCTGCAGGTCGGATTCCCGCGCGCCGCCATGATCGGGGTCCGGGTCGAAGGCGATGTCGAAGCCGTCGCCGACGCCATGGCGGAGATGTCCGAGGTCGACTACCTGGTCATCACCGCAGGGGGCTACGACATTCTCGCCGAAGTCGTGTGCGAGGACGACGACCACCTCCTCGAGGTGATCAACCGCCGCGTCCGGGCCATTCCGGGAGTGCGCCACACGGAGACCTTCGTCTACCTGAAGCTCCGCAAGCAGATCTACACCTGGGGAACCCGATGACCACGTCACCGCAGCACGTCACCGAGCCCGGCGATGACAAGCTCGCCGAGACGGCGCGCGACCATCTCTGGATGCACTTCACCCGGCACTCGGTCTATGACCAGGGCGGCCACGTGCCCATCATCGTCCGCGGTGACGGCGCCTACATCTGGGACGACGGCGGACGCCGCTACCTCGACGGCCTCGCCGGGCTGTTCACCGTGCAGGCCGGCCACGGCCGCGAAGAGCTGGCCGAGGCGGCTGCCAAGCAGATGCGGGAGCTGGCCTTCTTCCCGCTGTGGTCCTACGCGCACCCCAAGGCGATCGAGCTGGCCGAGCGGCTCACCCACTACACCCCCGGTGACCTCAACCGCGTCTTCTTCACCACCGGCGGCGGCGAGGCGGTCGAGTCGGCCTGGAAGATGGCCAAGCAGTACTTCAAGCTCACCGGCAAACCCCTCAAGCACAAGGTGATCAGCCGCAACGTGGCCTACCACGGCACTCCGCAGGGAGCGCTGTCGATCACGGGCATCCCGGATGCCAAGAAGTACTTCGAGCCGCTGGTGCCCGGCGCGCACAAGGTGCCCAACACGAACTTCTACCGCGCACAGGCGCACGGCGACGACATCGAGGCCTTCGGTCGTTGGGCTGCTGACCGCATCGCCGAGGCCATCGAGTTCGAAGGACCCGACACGGTCGCGGCGGTGTTCCTCGAGCCGGTGCAGAACTCCGGTGGCTGCTTCCCGCCGCCCCCCGGATACCTCGAGCGCGTCCGCGAGATCTGCGACCAGTACGACGTGCTCATGGTCGCCGACGAGACGATCTGCGCGTTCGGCCGTATCGGCGAGATGTTCGCGATGTCGCGGTTCGGTGTCACGCCGGACGTCATCACCTGTGCGAAGGGGATGACCTCCGGGTACGCCCCCATCGGGGCGATGATCGTGAGCGACCGGTTGTTCGAGCCGTTCCGGCAGGGCACCAACTACTTCGCCCACGGTTACACCTTCGGCGGCCACCCGGTGTCGTCGGCAGTCGCGCTGGCCAACCTCGACATCTTCGAGCGTGAGGGCATCAACCAGCACGTGCGCGACAACGAGGGTGCTTTCCGTTCGACGCTCGAGAAGCTCAAGGACCTCGACATCGTCGGCGACGTCCGCGGCGCGGGGTTCTTCTACGGCATCGAGCTCGTCAAGGACAAGGTCACCAAGGAGACGTTCAACGACGACGAGTCCGAGCGTCTGCTGCGCGGCTTCCTGTCCAAGGCGCTCTTCGATGCGGGTCTCTACTGTCGCGCCGACGACCGCGGTGACCCTGTCATCCAGCTCGCACCCCCGCTGATCGTCGACCAGTCGCACTTCGACGAGATCGAGCAGATCCTGCGCGCCGTGCTGACCGAGGGTCAGAACATCCTCTAACCGCCCATCGCTCGACCGCACCGAGGTCGGCACGCGCGAGAAGGGTCCGCATGGACCAGCACGCACTGCCCGCACCCGGGTCCTCCGCGAGGACCCGGGTGCGTCGCATCCCCGAGAAGTCGATCAGCGATCGTCACGTGCTGCACGCCGTCCTCGACGCCGGCCTCGTGGCGCACGTCGCGGTGGTCGACGACGAGGGGCAGCCCTACGTCGTCCCGGTCGCGTACGCACGCGACGGCGAGCGGGTGCTCTTCCACGGCTCCACCGGCTCACGCCTGTTCCGGGGGCTCGCGGACGGCGCGCCCACATGCCTGACGGTGATGCTGCTGGATGGTGTCGTGCTGGCACGCTCGGCCTTCGAGAGCTCGATGCACTACCGCAGCGCCATGGTGCTCGGCAGCGCGACCGTGCTCGAGGGTGACGACGCCGGGCGCGCGCTCCGGGTCATCTCCGACCACCTGCTCCCCGGTCGCTGGGACGACATCCGGCCGCCGTCGAAGAAGGAGACGGCAGCGACCCTCGTGCTGTCGCTCCCCCTCGACGAGGCGAGCGTCAAGATCAGCGCGGGACCGCCGGACGACCTCCCCGAGGACGTCGATCGTCCGGTGTGGGGCGGTCACGTCCCGATCCGCGAGGTGTACGGCGAGCCCGTGCCGGACGACCGCGGTGCGGCGTACGACGTGCCCGACTACGTGCACGGATGGAGCCGATGACCCTGCAGGGCCACTACCGCGGCCTGTCGCTGTGGTGGGACACCCTGCCCGACGACCTCGTCGGCGACGCACGGCCGGCTCTGCCCGGATCCACCGATGCCGACGTCGCGATCGTCGGAGCCGGTTACACCGGTCTGTGGACGGCCTACTACCTCTCGCTGGCCGACCCTTCCCTGCGCATCGTGGTGCTCGAGTCCGAGACTGCGGGCTTCGGGGCGAGCGGCCGAAACGGTGGGTGGGCATCCGCGTTGTTCCCCACGTCGCTGGCCACGGTCGCGAAGTCGTCGTCGAGGCAGGCGGCAGTCGACCTGCTGCGCGCGATGTTCGACACGGTCGACGAGCTCGGCCGCGTCACTACGGACGAGGGCATCGACTGCCACTACCGCAAGGGCGGCACGATCGCCCTCGCTCGGACGGCGGTGCAGCTCAGACGAGCCGAGGCGGAGGTCGCCGACGCACGCTCGTGGGGATTCGGTCCGGAGCACGTCGCGCTGCTCGGCGCCGCCGCGGCGCGCGAACGGCTCGGCGCCACCGACGTCCTGGGCGCGTCGTACTCGCCGCACTGCGCCTCGATCCACCCGGCCCGGCTGGTGCGCGGACTCGCCCGTGCCGTCGAGCGCCGCGGCGTCACCATCCACGAGGGC
Source organism: Actinomycetes bacterium (assembly GCA_031373405.1). Classification (GTDB taxonomy): domain Bacteria; phylum Actinomycetota; class Actinomycetes; order S36-B12; family CAIYMF01; genus Longivirga. The sequence goes on along the minus strand of JANMMN010000370.1, from coordinate 15,133 downwards.
ACCCGGGTGACCTCGATCGAGCCGGGAGTCGTGCACACCCAGCTCGGCGACGTACGCGCTCGGAAGATCGTGCGGGCGACCGAGGCGTGGACGTCACAGCTGCCCGGTAGCGAGCGCGACGTCGTGCCGGTCTACTCCCTCATGCTCGCGACCGAACCGCTGCCCTCGGACTTCTGGGAGGAGGTGGGGCTGCGCCATGGCGAGACGTTCAACGACCACCGCCACCTGATCATCTACGGGCAGCGCACCGCCGACGACCGGATCGCGTTCGGCGGACGCGGTGCGCCGTACCACCTGCACTCCTCGATCGAGCCGGCACACGACCGTGACGCCGCGGTGCACGACGGGTTGTGGCGGGTGCTCCTCGACCTGTTCCCCGCGATCTCGGGGCGCACGGTGACGCACACGTGGGGTGGTCCCCTCGGCATCCCGCGCGACTGGTATCCCTCGGTGGGCCTCGACCCCGCGACCGGGATCGGCTGGGCCGGTGGCTATGTCGGCGACGGCGTCGCCTCGAGCAACCTGGCCGGCCGCACGCTCGCCGACCTCGTCCGTGGGGTGAGCAACGAGCGCACCGCCTTGCCGTGGGTCAACCGTCGCTCCCCACGGTGGGAGCCCGAGCCGCTGCGCTGGCTCGGCGTCAACCTCGGCCTCCGGGTGATGGGCACGGCGGACGCCGCGGAGGAACGCACCGGCAAGCCTGCGCGTCGAGCCTCCCTGCTCGCACCCTTCCTCGGCGGCCGTTGAGCCGAGGCACGACGCCCGCCCGGCCACCTCGAGAATCCCGGAGCACCGCGATGACATCACCCGACGAGCTGCGCACGATGGTGGTGGCGTACGGCGAGGTCCTCGACGGCGCGCTGGAGCCCTGGGGCGTGCGCAGCGGTGCGGACGCCGGCGACCCGCAGACCAGCGGCATCACCTTCTTCGAGGGGCACGGCGTCACGGTCGGGGTGTGGGAGTGCACGCCGGGCGGCTGGGCGATCCTCGACCGGACGGACACCGAGACGATGCTGCTGCTGGCCGGCGCGGTCACGATCACTCCGCTCGACGGTGACCCGGTCGACCTCGTCGAGGGCGACGTGTTCGTGCTGCCCACAGGGTGGTCGGGACGCTGGGACGTCACCGAGACGGTGCGCAAGCTCTACGTGCTCGCGGAGTAGAGCAACCTGGTGCGCACCTCGCCGCCGGTGGGGACCGTATGCCGGACGCACAAGGCGCCGCGCCGCATCGCTCTCGTCAGACCGCTTGCAGTGCCGCGGCACCGAACGAGACGTTGAAGCGCGCGCACCAGATGCTCACGCTGGAGAGCTCGTCCAGATCGACCTCAGCCGGCAGGGTGTAGTTCTGGTTGCCCTTGTTGCCCTTGAGCTTTCCGAGCTCGACGTAAGCGCCGTCGTCGAAGACGGTCCATCCTGAGGGTCCGTCGACGACCGCCTGGTCGGAGAGCCACACCCGCAGGTCGGGGCCGTTGGAGGTGTCGAGTCCCTCGATGCGGAGCACCCGGCTGCCGTCGGCGAGAAGCACCACGCTGACCGAGCCCTCGGTGCCGTGCTCGTGGCTGATGAAGGTGCCCCGAGCAAGGGTCGTCGGTGACCCGGACGAGGGGGCCGCCGCCGGCGCGCTCGATGACGGGCTCGATGACGGGCTCGCGGTCGGAGCGGCACTCACCGCAGCGACGGGCGCGGCCTCGTCGACGACGTCGTCCACGATGAGCTTCCATGGCGCGAAGACCACGAGACCGACGACGAGAAGTGACACAGCGACGACGGCTCCGGCGGCCATCGTGCGGCCTCGCGGCCGACGACGATCGACGGACGGCCGGCTCGGATCCGGCCCCCATACCGTGGTCTCCTCGATCGGTCCCTGCTCCATGGACCCAGCAGACCAGCAGATCGGGGGCGCAGCCACCGGTGACGGCCCGGCGTAAGGGACCGTTCAGAACCGCCGCCCGCTCCCGACGAGCCGGCCGACGACCCAGGACCCGGGTGGAGGGCGCGACTGGACGGGGATATGAATATTGGATACATTTTGGCACCAGATACCCGCGAGATCACCCGGAGCCGACGTGCCCGTCACCCCGCAGTCACCCTTCGCCCTGCTCGACCTCGACAGCCTGCTGAGCGAGGAGGAGCGCGCCATCCGCGATGTCGTGCGCTCCTACGTCGAGGGCTCCATCAAGCCCCATGTCGGGGACTGGTTCGAGGCCGGCGTGATCCCCGCGCGCGAGCTCGCCCGCGAGCTCGGCGAGCTCGGAGTGCTGGGGATGCACCTCGAGGGCCACGGCTGCGCCGGCACGAGCGCCACGGCGTACGGCCTGGCCTGCCTCGAGCTCGAAGCCGGCGACTCGGGCATCCGCTCGCTGGTGAGCGTGCAGGGCTCGCTCGCGATGTACGCCATCCACGCCTTCGGCTCCGAGGAGCACAAGCAGGAGTGGCTCCCCCGCATGGCCGCGGGCGAGGCCATCGGCTGCTTCGGCCTGACCGAGCCCGACTTCGGCTCCAACCCCTCGGGCATGCGCACCTACGCCAGGCGCGATGGCGACGACTGGGTCCTCAACGGCACCAAGATGTGGATCACCAACGGCAACGTGGCCGACGTCGCCGTGGTCTGGGCCCAGACCGATGAGAAGATCCGCGGTTTCGTCGTCCCCACCTCGACGCCCGGCTTCACGGCGCGTGAGATCCACAAGAAGCTCTCGCTGCGCGCGTCAGTGACCAGCGAGCTCATCTTCGAGGACCTGCGGTTGCCTGCCGACGCCGTGCTGCCCGGCGTGAGCGGCCTGCGCGGACCGTTGTCGTGCCTGAACGAGGCGCGCTTCGGCATCGTGTTCGGGTCCCTCGGCGCGGCCCGCGACTGCCTCGAGACCGCGATCGCCTACGCGATCGACCGCGAGCAGTTCGGCAAGCCGATCGCCGGCTATCAGCTGACCCAGAAGAAGCTCGCCGACATGACCCTCGAGCTCGACAAGGGCTTCCTGCTCGCGCTGCACCTCGGACGGCTCAAGGACCAGCACCTCGTGCGCCCGGAGCAGATCAGCGTCGGCAAGCTCAACAACGCCCGCGAGTCCCTCGCGATCGCCCGCGAGTGCCGCTCGATCCTCGGTGGCAACGGCATCACGCTGGAGTACCCCGTGATCCGCCACATGAACAACCTCGAGTCGGTGCTCACCTACGAGGGCACCAACGAGATGCACACCCTCGTCGTCGGCGAGGCGCTCACCGGCATCGCCGCCTACCGCGGATGACCGCCCCCGACGCGACGGACGAGCCCGGCACGACCGGTGCTGTGGGAGCACTCGACGGCATCGTCGTCGCCGACTTCTCCCGGGTGCTGGCCGGGCCGTACGCCACCATGCTGCTGGGAGACCTCGGCGCCGAGGTGATCAAGGTCGAGCGGCCGGGCAGCGGCGACGACACCCGCGCCTGGGGACCGCCGTACGACGTCGACGGACAGTCGACGTACTTCGACTCGGTCAACCGCAACAAGACATCGGTGGTCATCGACCTCGCGACCGTCGAGGGCCGTTCCGAGGCGCGCGCGCTGGCGCTGCGCGCCGACGTGCTGGTCGAGAACTTCACGCCCGGGACGCTCGAGCGGATGGGGCTCGGGGTCGAGTCGCTGGCTCTCGAGCACCCCGGCCTGGTCGTCTGCTCCATCAGCGGTTTTGGCGCCGGTGCGGGTGCCGACCTGCCCGGCTACGACCTGCTGGTGCAGGCGATGGGCGGGCTGATGTCGGTGACGGGTCCCGCGCCCGGCGAGCCGACGAAGGTGGGGGTCGCCCTCGTCGACGTCGTGACGGGGCTGCACGCGGTGTACGGCATCCTCGCCGCGCTTCGCCACCGCGACCGCACCGGCGAGGGTCAGCACGTCGAGGTCAACCTGCTCTCCTCGCTGCTCTCCGCGATGGTCAACCAGGCCTCGTCGTACGTCGCCGGCGATGTCGTGCCCGGCATCCTTGGCAACGATCACCCGTCGATCGCGCCGTACGCCGTCTACGCGACCGCCGACCGGCCACTCGTGCTCGCGGTCGGCAACGACGCCCAGTTCAGGCGGCTCGTGGGCGTGCTGGGCATCGGGGCCACGGCGTACGACGACCGCTTCGCCACCAATCCTGCGCGCGTCGCCCACCGGCGCGAGCTGCGTGAGCTGCTCGAGACCGCGCTCGCCTCGCGCGGCGCCCAGGAGTGGCACCCGCTGCTGACGTCTGCCCGGGTGCCGTGCGGTCCGATCAACGACGTCGCGGGAGCAATCGACCTCGCGACCAGGCTCGAGCTCGAGCCGGTCGTGGCCGTCCCCGGCAGCGAGGTGCCTCAGGTCGCCAACCCGGTGCGGCTGTCGGCGACACCGGCGACGTACCGCAGTCGCCCACCCCGGCTCGGCGCGCCATGACCGCTCGATTCGTCCGGCCGCCGACGGCGCAGGAGGCCGTGCTCACCGAGGTACGCCGGCTGCTCGTCACCGGTGAGCTGACGCCCGGGACACCCGTGCGCCAGGAGGCTCTCGCCGAGCGGCTGGGCGTCTCCCGGGTGCCACTGCGCGAGGCGCTCAAGGTGCTCGAGGGTGAGGGCCACGTCGTCTACCTGCCGCGCCGCGGCTACGTCCTCGCCGAGCTCTCGATCGACGATCTCGTCGAGGTCTACCGGATGCGCGAGCTGCTCGAGGCCGAGGCGATCCGCGTCGCCGTGCCCCTGCTCACCCCCGCGGACCTCGAGGCGCTCGCGGAGGCGGCCCAGGAGGTGGACGACGTCAGCGCAGACATCGACCTCGCGGCGATCGCCGCAGCAAACCGGCGTTTCCACTTCCTGCTGTTCGACGCCGCCCGCATGCCGCGGGTCTCGCGGACGCTGCGCCAGCTCTGGGACGCGACCGACGTCTACCGCTCGGTCTACTTCGCCGCTGCGGCCAACCGCGAACGGGTCGCCCACGAGCACGCCCACCTGCTGACTGCCCTGCGTTCGGGCGACGCGACCGAAGCGGTCACCGCACAGGCGACCCACCGCGACCACTCCGTGGCCGCCGTCACCGAGGCACTCACCCCCCGCTGAGGATCGCGCGCACCGGCTGGGACACCGCCTCTGGGGGGAGTCGGATGCCGTCGGTGGACGCGTCGTCGTCTTGGCGACCTCGGACGGGGTGAGCCCGGGTGATCAGTCCGATCGAGGGGCGGCGAGCTGTCCGCAGGCGCCGTCGATCTCGCGCCCCCGGGTGTCGCGCACGGTCACGGCGATGCCGCCGGCCTTGAGGCGGCGGACGAACTCGCGTTCGTCCTCCTTGCGCGACGCCGTCCAGATCGACCCTGGTGTCGGGTTGAGCGGGATCAGGTTGACGTGGACGAGCTTGTTGCGCAGACGCTTGGCCAGCAGGTCAGCGCGCCAGCCCTGGTCGTTGATGTCCTTGATCAGCGCGTACTCGATCGACACGCGGCGCTTCGTCGTCTCCGCGTAGTGCCACGCCGCCGCGAGCACCTCGGAGACGTTCCACCGGGTGTTGACCGGCACGAGGGTGTCGCGCAGCTCGTCGTCGGGGGCGTGCAGCGACAGGGCGAGGGTCACCGGGATTCCTTCGGCCGCAAGCTCCTCGATGCGTGGCACGAGGCCGACGGTCGAGACGGTGATCCCCCGCGCGGACATGCCGAGCCCGGCCGGGCTGGGGTCGGTGAGCCGGCGTACGGCACCGATCACGGCCTTGTAGTTGGCCAGCGGCTCACCCATGCCCATGAACACGACGTTGGACACCCGGCCCGGTCCGCCGGGGACGACGCCGGCCGCGAGCTGCCGCGCTCCGGAGACCACCTGCTCGACGATCTCGGCGGTGCTCATGTTGCGCGTCAGTCCGGCCTGGCCGGTGGCGCAGAACGGGCAGTTCATCCCACAGCCGGCCTGGCTCGAGACGCACATCGTGACGCGGTCGGGGTAGCGCATGAGGACGCTCTCGACCAGGGCACCGTCGAAGAGTCGCCACAGCGTCTTGCGCGTGGTGCCCTCGTCCGCGGTCAGCTCGGTGATCGCGGACATCAGCGGGGGCGTGAGCGCCTTCGCGATGCCCTCGCGCTGCGCCGCGGGGATGTCGGTCCAGGCGTCGGAATCGGCCGAGAGGCGGCCGAAGTAGTGCCTCGACACCTGGTCGGCGCGGAAGGCCGGCAGCCCGAGAGCCAGCACCGCCTCGCGCCGCTCGGTCGTCGTCAGGTCGGCGAGGTGACGCGGCGGCTTGCCCTTGCGCGGCGACGTGAAGGTGAGCTCGCCCGGCACGGGCCGGCGCGGTGTCTCGAGGTCCTGGGTCATGACGTGGACGAGTCTCCCACGGGTCAGGGACCGAGGAACACACGCAGCAGCAGCCATGCGGTGAACGCGTTGGGGATCAGCGAGTCGAGCCGGTCCATGAGCCCGCCGTGCCCGGGGAGCAGGCTGCTCATGTCCTTGACGCCGAGGTCTCGCTTGATGGCCGACTCGACGAAGTCACCCGCCGTCGCCGTCACCGTCAGGACGAGGCCGGTGACCAGGCCCTGCCACCACGGCGCCTCGAGCAGGAACACGAAGAGCAGGACGCCCGCGACCGCCTGGAGCAGCAGGGATCCCGCGAAGCCCTCCCACGACTTCTTCGGGGAGAGCTTCGGCGCGATCGGGTGCCGACCGAAGATCACGCCTGCGGCGAAGCCACCCACATCGCTGCAGATGGTGAGGACGACGAACACCGCGATGCGCTCGGAGCCCTCCGACGAGCCCAGCATCAGCGCCGCGAACCCGCCCATGAGCCCGGTGTACGCCGCGGCCATGACCGAGGCGGACGCGTCGACGACGTACCCGTCGGGCCCGGCGAGCAGACGCCAGCCGAGGATGAGCAGCACCGTCGCGCCGAAGACCGCGAGGAGCGGGAGCGGGCCGTACCAGTAGGCGACCAACGGCATCGCGAGGCAGCCCAGGTAGAGCGGGGGTGCGGAGAGGGTGATCCCGCGGTGGGCTGCCATCGCACCGCAGAGCTCGTGCACTCCGACGACCATGGCCGCCGCGATCACGAGTGCAAAGAGCCACGGCGCGTAGATGATCGGGAGCAGGACCAAGAACACGCCGAGCGCGAGCCCGACGAGGAATGCCGACGCAAGGTTGCGACCGGCGCGTCCGTGGGACTCCGGCTTCGACTCGGGAGCGGCGGCGGTCATCGGGGGTCGAGGGGTCGAGGTCTGATCAGACCTCGAGCAGCTCGGCCTCCTTGTGCTTGAGCAGGTCGTCGATCGCACTGACGTACTTGTGGGTGAGCTCGTCGAGGCTCTTCTCGGCGCGACGCACGTCGTCCTCGCCCGCTGCGCTGTCCTTGATCAGCTTGTCGAGGACGTCCTTGGCGTGACGGCGGATGTTGCGCATCGAGATGCGGGCGTCCTCCGCCTTGGTGCGGGCGACCTTGATGTAGTCCTTGCGGCGGTCCTCGGTGAGCTGCGGGAAGGCCACGCGGATCACGACACCGTCGTTGGAGGGGTTCACGCCGAGGTCGGAGTCGCGGATCGCCTTCTCGATCGCGGTCATCGAACCCTTGTCGTAGGGCGTGATCACGACGAGGCGCGCCTCGGGGACGGCAAAGCCGGCCATCTGGGTCACGGGCGTGGGGATGCCGTAGTAGTCGGCGATGATCTTGTCGAACATCTTCGCGGTGGCGCGACCGGTGCGGATGCCCGAGAAGTCCTCCTTGGCGACGGAGACAGCCTTCTCCAGCTTCTCCTCGGCCTCGAGCAGGGTCTCGTCGATCACCGTCGTACTCCTCGTCTTCTCGTTCGGGTGTGCGTGCAGCTGTCGCGTGGGCGGGTCGGCTCAGCTCGAGACGAGCGTCCCGATCCTCTCACCCCGTACGGCGCGGGCGATGTTGCCCTCGACGAGCAGGTTGAACACGAGGATCGGCAGGTCGTTGTCCTGGCACAGGCTGATCGCCGTGGCATCGGCGACCTTGAGACCGCGGGCGAGCACCTCGGAGTGGGTCAGGGTCTCGAACCGGACGGCCTGCGGGTTGGTGCGCGGGTCGCTGTCGTAGACGCCGTCGACGCCCTTAGCCATGAGCACGATCTCGGCGCCGATCTCCAGCGCCCGTTGCGCGGCGGTGGTGTCCGTGGAGAAGTACGGCGCTCCGAGGCCGGCGCCGAAGATGACGACGCGACCCTTCTCGAGGTGGCGGATCGCGCGCCGCGGAACGTACGGCTCGGCGACCTGGCCCATCGCGATCGCCGTCTGCACGCGTGTCTCCACCCCCTGACGCTCACAGAAGTCCTGCAGGGCGAGGCAGTTCATGACGGTGCCGAGCATGCCCATGTAGTCGGCACGCGAACGGTCCATGCCGCGCTCGTTGAGCTGGGCCCCGCGGAAGAAGTTGCCGCCACCGATGACCACGGCGACCTCGGTGCCCCCTCGCACGACGCCCGCGATCTGCCGCGCGATCGCCTGCACGACGTCCGGGTCGATGCCGAGAGCTCCGCCTCCCGCGAACGCCTCGCCGGACAGCTTGAGCAGCACCCGGCCGAACCCACCGTCGGGAACCCCGGGCCAGGTGTCGAGCGTGCCTTCGAGGGACGGCTGCACGACCGAGACACCAGAGGCCGCGGTCGCGGATCCTGCAAGGGCAGTAGTTCCATCCACGACGGCGGCCTCCTGGGCTCGGGTGCTCGTGCGACGAGTCTGTCAGCAGAGAGACCCTCGGTGAGAGGTCAGGCGCCGATCTCGAAGCGGGCGAACGCCGAGATCGTGGTGCCGGCTTCCTCGAGCACGGCCTTCACGCTCTTCTTGGAGTCCTGCACCGAGTCCTGCTCAAGCAGCACGTTGTCCTTGAAGAAGCCGTTGACGCGACCCTCGACGATGCGCGTGAGGGCAGCCTCGGGCTTGCCCTCCTCGGCAGCCTTCGCGGCGGCTACTCGACGCTCGGTCTCCACGACCTCGGCCGGCACCTCGTCGTGGTGAGGTACGACGCGCGCATCGCGGCGACCTGCATCGCGGCGGCGCGGGCGGCGTCCTCGGAGCCCTCGTAGGCGACGATCACGCCGACCTGTGCGGGCAGGTCGGCCGCACGCTTGTGCAGGTAGACCGCGACCGGGCCGTCGAACACGGCGACGCGACCGAGCTCGAGCTTCTCCCCGATGACGGCCGAGAGCGCCTCGATGGCGGTCGCCACGGTCTGGCCGCCCTCGAGCTCGGTGGCGGCGAGGGCCGCGGCGTCGGCCGGGCGGGTCTCGGCTGCCTTGGCCACGACCTTGGCGGCGAGGGCCTGGAAGTCGGCGTTCTTCGCGACGAAGTCGGTCTCCGCGCGGAGCTCGACGAGCGCGCCGCCCTGCGCGGCGACGAGGCCGTTGCTCGCGTCGCGCTCCGCGCCACGAGCGGCCGCCTTCGCTGCGCCCTTGACGCGCTTGGCCTCGGCGGCGAGCGTGAAGTCGCCTTCTTTCTCGACGAGCGCCTTCTTGCAGTCCATCATCCCCGCGCCGGTGAGGTCGCGGAGCTTCTTCACGTCGGCGGCAGTGATCTCGGCCATGGCGTGGCTCTCTCTCGTTTCTGGGAAGGCATCGGCGTGCGGGCTTCTCGTGGCTGCGGCCCGGTCAGGTCCTAGGGACCGAACCAGGCCGCGACCGGAGTCGTGCGGGTGAGCTCAGGCCTGCTCGGCCGGAGCCTCGAGCGTCTCTGTGCCGGCCTCGGCCACGACGGCCTCAGCCAGCGGTGCCTCTGCCACGACGGCCTCAGCAGCAGGTGCCTCTGCCACGACGGCCTCAGCAGCAGGTGCCTCGGGCGCGGCGGCGGCCACGACGACCTCAGCCACGGGAGCCTCGGACTCGGCGGCGGCGGCCGGCGCGAGCAGCTCAGCCTCCCAGGCGGCCAGCGGCTCGTCGGTGGCCAGCTCGCCCTCGGCTGCCGCATCGGAGCGACCGCGGCCGGCGCGGGCCATGAGGCCCTCGGCCACCGCGTCGGCGATGACGCGGGTGAGCAGCGAGACCGCGCGGATGGCGTCGTCGTTGCCGGGGATCGGGAAATCGACGACGTCAGGGTCGCAGTTGCTGTCGAGGATCGCGACGACCGGGATCTTGAGCTTGTGCGCCTCGGCGACGGCGATGTGCTCCTTGTTGGTGTCGACGATCCACACCGCACTCGGCACCTTGGTCATCTCGCGGATGCCGCCGAGAGTCTTGGCGAGCTTGTCCTTCTCGCGCTTGAGGACGAGCAGCTCCTTCTTCGTCAAGCCCGAGCCGGCGACGTCGTCGTAGTCGATGAGCTCGAGCTCCTTGAGGCGCTGGAGCCGCTTGAAGACGGTCGAGAAGTTGGTGAGCATCCCGCCGAGCCAGCGCTGGTTGACATACGGCATGCCCACGCGCGTCGCCTGCGCCGCGACGGGCTCCTGCGCCTGGCGCTTGGTGCCGATGAACATGACCGAGCCGCCGTGGGCGACCGTCTCGCGGACGAACTCGTACGCGCGGTCGATGTAGCTCAGCGACTGCTGCAGATCGATGATGTAGATGCCGTTGCGCTCGTTGAAGATGAATCGCTTCATCTTCGGGTTCCAACGGCGGGTCTGGTGCCCGAAGTGCACGCCGCTCTCGAGCAGCTGCTTCATGGTGACGACGGCCATGGCCGGTCGCTCCTTCTGGTCTCGCGCCGAGGCGGCACGGGTGCGTGACCCGCGACGCGGCAGCGCCACTCGGTTGTCCACCTCACCGGTCGGTGCGATGCCTGACTCCCGTCGGGCGCACCTTTCCGGCGGAGCCGGACCGAGGATGCGCCGCCGGAGCGACCCAGAGGGCCGGACCCGGATGCGGGCGTGCGATGTCGGACCGCCCGGAGGCGAACCGCACCGCGAGTGTACGGGTGAGGTGCCCGCAGGCCGAAATCGTGCCCCGACCCGACCCCCCGGGCTCGCGAGCTCCGTCCGGAGTCGTCCACACGCCGCTGGGGACGGCGTGTCGCCCCCAGGCGGGGCACCCACCCCGCCTGTGAGCTGCTGGCAGCGGAGCCAAGGTCGCTCATGCGGCTGCCTCTCGGACCCACGATGACCCTCGGGGCCCTGATCCAGGCAACGGTCAGCCTGCTCGTCGGGCTCGAGCCGCAATCCGCCGCGAATGGGCTCCCCGAGGCCCGCGTCGACCCCGGACAGCAGGTGGCCAGCACACCGGGCCACGGGTTCAGGTCACCGCTGACCTCGCCCCTCTTCGTGCTCGAGCCCTTCCGGCCCCCCGCCGAGGACTGGATGACCGGCCATCGAGGGGTCGACCTCGCCGCCTCGGTCGGCGACGGCGTCGTCGCGTCCGGGCCAGGGCTGGTGCTCTGGGCCGGTGAGCTGGCCGGCCGCGGTGTGGTCTCGGTGCTGCACACGGACGGGCGCCGCACCACCTACGAACCGCTCGCGCCGGTGGTCGACGCCGGAGACCACGTCGACGCCGGCGACCTGATCGGTCGGGTCGCGCTGGGGGCGTCTCACTGCGGCGGAGTACCCCCGTGCCTGCACTGGGGCCTGCGCCTCGGCGAGGTCTACCTCGACCCGCTCTCCCTCCTCTCCCCGCGGGGGCGGCCTCGTCTGCTGCCCCTCGCGGAGAGACCGCCGTGATGTCACGGGGGTGCCGCGAGCGTTCGACCGTCGTACCGTCGGGGGATGACGCAGCCCCGCCGGTCGAACGGTCCACGCACGAGGGTCGCAGCGCTCGGCGTCGCGGCGCTGCTCGTGTCAGCGTGCTCGGCCAACGTCCCCTCGAGCACGTCGCCGCCTCCGAGCACCACGACCTCGTCCGCGTCCGCCTCCGCTGACTCCTCCCCTGCACCCTCCGCGTCCCCCTCGGTCCCGGGCCCGACGGTCGCGCGCCCGCCCCGCGTTGCGGACGTGGGCGTGGTGACCCGCGACCTCGAGGTGCCCTGGGGTCTGGCGTTCCTCCCGGGGGGATCAGCGTTGGTGGCCCAACGACGCACGGGCGAGGTGGTGCTGGTCGGCCCGGGTGGGGCGACCCGCAGTGTCGGGCGCGTGCCCGGTGTCGCCGACCGCGGGGAGGGTGGCCTGCTCGGGCTGGCGATCGCGCCCGGCCGACCCGGCACGGTGATCGCCTACCTCACCACCGACGACGACAATCGCGTGGTGTCGATGTCCTTCGACGGCACCCGGCTCGGAGCGCCCACCGTGGTGCTCGACGGGATCCCCGCCGGGTCGGTCCACAACGGGGGGCGCCTCGCCTTCGGCCCGGACGGACTGCTCTACGTCGGCACCGGCGATGGCGGCGAGCGCTCGCGGTCGCAGAACGCGAGCAGCCTGGGGGGCAAGATCTTGCGGATCGCGCCCGACGGAACCATCCCCGCGGACAACCCGGACCCGTCCTCGCCGGTCTGGTCGCGGGGGCACCGCAACGTCCAAGGGCTTGCCTTCGACTCGTCGGGACGGCTGTGGGCGACCGAGTTCGGGCAGAACCGTTTCGACGAGCTCAACCTCATCACGCGGGGAGGCAACTACGGCTGGCCCCTCGTCGAGGGCCGCGGCGGCGGTGACCGCTTCACCGGCCCGTCGGTCGTGTGGGAGACCGACGAGGCGTCGCCGAGCGGGCTCGCGATCATCGATGACGTCGCCGTGCTTGCGGGCCTCCGCGGCGAGCGGCTGTGGCTGGTGCCGCTCGAGGGCGGCCGCGCCGGGGAGCCCGTCGACGCTCTCACCGGAGAGTTCGGTCGGCTACGTACCGTGGAGGTCGCGGGTGACGGCACCCTGTGGGTCACCACCTCGAACCGCGACGGTCGTGGCGACCCGCGCGAGTCCGACGACCAGATCCTGCGGGTACGGCTGGGTTGACGCCATCGACGATGCCCGCGTTCTTGGCTCCCACCGCCCACCGTGAGGGTCCGCCACCCGGCTGCTAGCTCATTGCCGGCATGGGATCCATGTTCGGCATCTGTTGAATCTGCGAAGCATCGACCTCGCCGTGGAAGCACCGGATCGACGATGTCTCATCGGTCGTGTTGGGGAGCACGTAGTGGTAGCTGCCTTCGGGAAAACCCGGGGTGGCGCTGGTTATCCCGTTGCCCTGCCCTTGCACTGAGAGTCCCGTGTGCATGCGGGGCGGCTGAGCGCGATGAGATCGGTCAACGAACAACTGTCACGCCCAAGGCGCAGTGGTTCCGTCGACGACGCGATGACGATCAGTCGTCGTGGGAGGCGGTGATCTTGGCGCGCAGCTGCAGCACAGCCTTGGTGTGCATCTGGCAGATCCGCGACTCGGTCACGCCGAGCACCTGGCCGATCTCGGCGAGGGTGAGTCCCTCGTAGTAGTAGAGCGTGACAACGATCTTCTCCCGCTCGGGCAGGGCGTTGATCGCCTTGGCCAGGATGAACTTCGTCTCCTCGCCCTCGAACAGGTTGATCGGGTCCGGCGCCTTGGGGTCCTCGAGGGTGTCGCCGAGCGTCATCTTGTCGCCACGGTCTCCGCCGGCGTGCAACAGCTCGTCGAGCGCGACCACGTTGACGAAGGACACCTGGCTGAAGATCGAGTGGAGCTCCTCCAGCTTCACTCCCATCTGCCCCGCGACCTCGGCCTCGGTGGGCGTGCGCTGCAGCTTGGCCTCGAGGGCCTGGTAGGCCTTCTCGACCTCACGGGCCTTGAAGCGCACCGAGCGCGGGATCCAGTCGATCGAGCGCAGCTCGTCGATGATCGCACCGCGGATCCGGTTGATCGCGTACGTCTCGAACTTGATCGCCCGCTCGAGATCAAACTTCTCGATGGCGTCGATGAGGCCGAAGATGCCGTACGAGACCAGGTCTGCCTGCTCGATGTTCGGGGGCAGGCCCACCCCAACACGTCCGGCGACGTACTTCACCAGCGGGGAGTAGTGCAGGATCAGCTTCTCTCGGAGAGGCTGATCGCCGGTCGCCTTGAACTCCTCCCACAGCGTGCGCAGGCGCGCGTCGTTCTCGGCTTTCGCCTCCGCCTTCTCCTCCTCGGTAGGAGTCAGGTCGATCGCGTCGAGATAGGCGTCGGCCGCGGCCTCGAGCTCCTCGGGCGTCGGCGCGGCCGCGGCTTCCGGCGCGACGTCGTCATCGACGTCGTCGTCAGGCTCGAGCGCGTCCTCCGGCTCGAGGGCGTCGTCGACCGCGCCCTCAGGCTCGCGGGTGCGCCTGCTCATACGTTGCCCTCAACCGTTCGACGCTGACATGGGTGTAGATCTGTGTGGTCGCGAGCGTAGCGTGCCCCAAGAGCTCCTGGACGGAGCGTAGGTCGGCTCCGCCCTCGAGCAGGTGTGTCGCGGCCGAGTGTCGCAGGCCGTGCGGCCCGAGGTCCGGTGCGCCGTCCACGTGGCGCAGCGCCGAGTGGACCACACCACGAGCGATGCGCGGGTCGATGCGGCCGCCGCGGGCGCCGAGCACCAGGGCCGCGCCGGACTCCGGGGTGAGCAGGGCCAGGCGTCCGTCGCACACCCAGTCGTCCAGTGCGGACTGCGCCGGCTGGCCGTACGGGATCACCCGCTCCTTGCGGCCCTTGCCCAGCACCCGGACCGTCCGACGTGCCGGGTCGACGTCGCCGACGTCGAGCCCGACGAGCTCTCCCACCCTCATACCGGTCGCGTAGAGCAGCTCGAGGATCGCCCGGTCACGCTGGTGCACCGGGTCGCCGTCGTCGGCGGCCACCGCCGCGATCTCGAGCAGCGTCGCGGCCTCGGCCTGCTTGAGCACTCCCGGCAGTGACCGCGGTGCGCTCGGGCTCGCGAGCCGGTCGCCGGGGTCGGTCGCAACGAGACCACGCCGGAACGCCCAGGCCGTGAAGACCCGGGCGGCGGCCGCGCGTCTGGCCACGGTCGCCCGCGCGTGCCCCTCACGACCCTCGGCAGCCAACCAGCGACGCAGGTCGGTGAGGTCGAGGTCCGTCAACGTCGTCGCGCCGTGGACACTGGCGTGCGCGAGCAGGCGGCTCACGTCTCCGACATAGGCGCGCACGGTGTGCGTGCTGCGTCCGAGCTCGACCGCGAGATGGGTGCCGAAGTCCTCGACCGCGTCGGTGAACTCGGTCGGCCACGGCGGGACGGGATCGAGGGTCGCCGAGGCACGCGGGGGCACCCGCCCACCGTCGGCGTACGCCGGACCGGAGTCAACCAGGCGCGCCGGTCACCGGATCAGCACCCAGCCGTGCGGCCCGACGCGGACGAACCCGGCCAGC
>JANMMN010000348.1:0-1672 GCA_031373405.1 Actinomycetes bacterium | reverse complement strand
AACCAGACAGGTGCCCGCGCCGGGCAGGGAGTCCCGGCCATGATGCGGGTCACCACCCTGTACGCCGCCACGGCAGCGACGACGGCCGGCTACTACACCGGCTACCTCACCGAGGCGACCGGCGAGCTACCCGGGCAGTGGCTCGGGAACCAGGCCGACCGGCTCCGTCTGCACGGCGAGGTGACGACCGAGGCGCTGCAGGCGTTGCTGTCGGGACTGGACCCAATCCCGGCGCGACGCTCGGGCATCCGCTCGTCGACCGCACGCTGCCGAACGGCAAGGTGATTCGGGCGGTGGCCGGGTTCGACGCCACGTTGTCGGCGCCGAAGTCGTTGTCGGTGCTGTGGGCTCTCACTGGCGACGACGGGCTCGCCGAGTGCCACGACGTCGCTGTGCGGGCGGTCGCCGACTACCTCGAACGCTTCGGCGCCACCACCCGTGTCCGCTCGAACGGGATGCGGATGCACCCCGACACTCACGGTCTCACGATGGCGGCGTTCCGCCAGACCACCAGTCGCGCCGACGACCCGCAGCTGCACACCCACCTCGTCATCTCCGCCAAGGTGCAGACCGCCGACGAGCGATGGCTGGCGCTCGACGCCCGCTTCCTCAAGCGTCACCAGCGCACGCTCGGCGGCCTCTACCAGTCGGTGCTGCGCGCCGAGCTCACCCACCGCTACGGCGTCGCCTTCGAACCGATCGTTTACGGCCAGGCCGAGATCGCGGGCGTAGCGGCCGAACTGCTCGCCGTGTTCTCGAAACGGACCGCCGAGATCGACACGGTGATGGCGGGCAGGGTCGCCGAGTTCTATCGGCGCGAGGGCTGCGACCCGACCCGCCAGGAACTGGCAGCGATGCAACGCCAAGCCGCCGCCGATTCCCGCGCCCGCAAGACCGGCCGCACCGCCGACGAGATGCGAGCGCTGTGGCGAGTCGAAGCGGCGACCCTCGGCGTCACACCGGGGTCACTGCGCCGATCGATCGAAGCCGCGGCAGCTGACCACCCGCCGACCACGCCCTAGCTGACGACGGCGACAGTCATCGATGTCCTCTCGCTCGGTTCGTCGACGTGGCATCGCGCCGACGTGATGCGCACAATCTGCGATCTCGCCCGGCCAGCGCCCGGCGTGTCGGGGGAGCGGTGGGCGGCGTGGCTCGACCGGGCCGCCGACACCGTGATGGCGCAGTGCGTCGACCTCGATCCGGACCTGCCCGAGCACACGCGCCGGCGGGCGTCGGATGGCCGGTCGATCTGGATCGAACCGATCGCCACGCGCGTCACCAGCGAAGCCGTGCTCGCCCAGGAGCAGCAGATCCTCGACTGGGCAGCCGAGGCGACGGCGTTCGACCCGCAACCCTCGGCCACCGTCGAGCGCGGCGCCCTCGACGTAATCCAGCACGAGGCCGCCTCCGCCGTCGCCGGCTACGACCCGCTCACTCTGATCGTCGGCCCGGCCGGCGCCGGCAAGACGACGATGCTGCGCGCCGCCGTCACCACGCTGCACTCGCCGCCGCACCGAGCCGTGTTCGGCTTCGCCCCCACGGCGAAGGCGGCGCGGGTGCTGGAGGACGAGACCGGGATGGTGTCGGACACAGTCGCCAAGCTGCTCTACGAGTGGTCACGACCGGACCGCCCACCCGGCGACTGGTGGCAGCTCGGCCCGCACGCCAC
>JANMMN010000326.1:0-2629 GCA_031373405.1 Actinomycetes bacterium | reverse complement strand
GCGGCGACGAGGACGAAGCCGAGGACGAGCACGGCGGTGGCGCCACCGATGAGGGCGAACCGGCTCTGCGAGGTCGCCGCGCGCGCATCCTCGCGCAGCAGTGCGTCGTCGGGCACGGAGAGCACCAGGGTGTCGACGGCGAGCGCGAGCTCGTCCGCCGCCGTCCGGGAGATCTCCGTGTACGCCGGGACGCCGAGCGTGGTGATGCGCTGGGCGTCGAGCGCACCGATCCATCCCGCTCCGCGCGGGAACCGCTCGAGGGCCTCGAGCTGTTGCAGCGCATCGGGATCCGAGCCCAGCAGCACGAAGGCGGCGGGTCCCGGGTCGAACGTCCCGGGCAGCAGCAGCGCGTCGGTGCGCTCCACCGAGCCGACCACGACGAGGCCGAGGACGGGATCGAGCGCGGGCGTGGTGGACGACCCGGAGGTGACCACCTCGCACCGGGTCGGAGTGCAGGAGGCAGGCAGCCGCCCCGAGATGAGCCGCACCTGGCCGGGCAGCGTGTCGGACGCGCCGAGCCGGAAGCGCACGCCGTCGGCGTCAGCCAGCTCGCCGAAGAGCATCTGGTGGCTGATCGGCAGTGAGGTGAGCGAGGACAGCCCATCGCGCACCGTCGCGTCGTCGCGGCGCTGGGTGGCGTCGTCGCGGCTCCCGCCGTACGCCGCGATGACGGTGCGGTCGCCAGCGGGGAGCTGCTCCACGGTGTGCGCGAGCGACTGGGAGGCGACCAGGTGGCCCGTCGCGGCCGAGACGACAGGGAGGGTGAGGGCGAGCGCGACCCCGAGGGCCAGCAGCAGCCAGCGCGCCGGGTGACGGCGTAGGCGCGCGGAGGTGAGTTGGCCGACGACTCCCACGCGACCTCCCGGTTCCGAGGACTAACCGTAAAACATGATCAAGTGGTTAGCATAGACGCAGAAACACCGAGCCTGGGAGGGGTGCATGGCAAACCATCTGGTCGACGGGCTGCTCGTGCCCGACCAGGTGTCCGACCACGTCGCGCTCGAGCTGGCCAACACCCGCGCCGGATGGGGCGAGGAGTCACCGCGTGAGTACCTCGTCTCCTACGAGGCGCTCGCGGTCTGGTCCGGCGACGTCGGGCTGCTGAGTGCTCGTGAGGTGCGCGGGGTCCGTCGGCTCGCCGCTGCGTCACCGCGCAGCGCCGCGCACGTGCTGCGCTCGGCGGTCGCCCTGCGTGAGTCCTGGTACGCCGTGGCCACGTCGCACTGGAACGACCGGCCCCTCGCGCGCGAGCACCTCGAGGTCATCGGTGGTGCGGTCGCGCGTGCGAGCGGGGTCTCGTTGCTGCTGCCCATGCAGGACTCCCGGGTGCTGCCCGACGGGGGCGACGTCGAGCGCGCGGGGCTGTGGCTGCCGGTCAACCGGGCCGCTCTCGCCGTGTCCGAGGTGCTCACGACCGGCGACCTCGCGCACGTGGGGCAGTGCGCCGGGCACGGCTGCGGGTGGCTGTTCTTCGACCCGAGCCACCGCCGGCACTGGTGCATCATGGCGATCTGCGGCAACCGGGCGAAGGCTCGCGCGTTCGCCGAGCGGCGGCGCCTCGCAGCGGGGCTACCCTGACCGGGTGAGCAACTTCGAGACCCTTGCCATCCATGCGGGCCAGGAGCCCGACCCCACCACCGGTGCCGTCGTGCCGCCGATCTACCAGGTGTCGACGTACGCGCAGGACGGTGTGGGCGGGCTGCGCAACGGCTATGAGTACTCCCGGTCCGGCAACCCCACGCGCACGGCGCTGCAGGAGTGCCTCGCGGCGCTCGAGGACCCGGACGGTGCCGCTGCCGGGACGACGCGGGGCATGGCCTTCGCGTCGGGCCTCGCCGCCGAGGACACGTTGCTGCGCACGGTCGGTGCTCCGGGCGCGCACGCGGTCATCCCCGACGACGCCTACGGAGGCACCTACCGGCTCTTCGCCCAGGTGCTTCAGCGCTGGGGGCTCGAGCACACGCCGGCGCGGCTCACCGATGTCGACGCCGTCGCCGCTGCGGTTCAGCCGGGTCGTACGTCGATCGTCTGGGTCGAGACCCCGACCAACCCGCTGCTGCGGGTCGCCGACATTTCTGCGCTCGCCGACGTGGCGCACGCCGCGGGCGCGATCCTCGTGGTCGACAACACCTTCGCCTCGCCCTATCTCCAGCAGCCGCTGCTCCTCGGCGCCGACGTCGTCGTCCACTCGACCACGAAGTACCTCGGCGGCCACAGCGACGTCATCGGTGGTGCACTCGTCGCCCGTGACCCGGAGCTCGCCGAGCGGCTGGCCTATCACCAGAACGCCATGGGCGCGGTGGCCGGACCGTTCGACTCCTGGCTCGTGCTGCGTGGCGCGAAGACCCTCGCCGTACGCATGGACCGGCACTGCGAGAACACCCGAGCGATCGTCGACGTGCTGCGTGAGCAGCCGAAGGTGATCGAGATCTTCTACCCCGGGCTCGAGGGCCACGACGGCCACGACGTCGCGGTGAAGCAGATGCGCGACTTCGGGGGGATGGTGAGCTTCCGTGTCGCCGGCGGGGAGGCTGCTGCGCTCGAGGTGTGCAGCCGCGCACGGCTGTTCACCCTCGGTGAGTCGCTCGGCGGTGTCGAGTCGCTCATCGAGCACCCCGGCCGCATGACG
>JANMMN010000322.1:0-4528 GCA_031373405.1 Actinomycetes bacterium | reverse complement strand
GCTCGATCTCGTGCTCGACCCCGACAAGGCTGCCGCGGGTGAGGCTGCGTCCCCCGCACCGGTATCCGCTGCGACGACCGCGACCGCCGCCGCGGTCGCTCCCACCGAGCCGGTCGCGCCGTCACCCCGGGAGCGCGCCGCGGCCGTCGTCGCCGAGGAGAAGGCGACCACGGTCGCTGCTGCCGACGACGTCGTGAGCGCTGACGACGACGACGTCGACGACAGCGACATCACCGGCCTGGCCCTCGTCCAGCGTGAGCTCGGCGGCACGGTCATGACCGAGTACGACAACGGCTGAGGACGGACGGCACCGTGTACGAGGGCGTGGTCCAGGACCTCATCGACGAGCTCGGTCGGCTCCCGGGGGTCGGACCCAAGAGCGCACAGCGCATTGCCTTCCACCTCCTCGCCGCCGACCCGATCGACGTGCGTCGCCTCGCCCACGTCCTGCTCGAGGTCAAGGACAAGGTCCGGTTCTGCGTCGTGTGCGGCAACGTCGCCGAGGAGGTCGAGTGCCGGATCTGTCGTGACCCGCGCCGCGACCTCACCGTGATCTGCGTGGTCGAGGAGTCCAAGGATGTCCAGGCCGTCGAGCGCACCCGCGAGTACCGCGGTCGCTACCACGTGCTCGGCGGTGCGATCAGCCCGATCGAGGGGATCGGCCCGGACGATCTTCGGGTCAAGGAGCTGCTGACCCGGCTCGCCGACGGCACGGTCACCGAGCTCATCATCGCGACCGACCCCAACCTCGAGGGCGAGGCGACCGCGACGTACCTCGCTCGCCTGATCAAGCCGATGGGGCTCAACGTCACGCGCCTCGCCAGCGGGCTGCCCGTCGGTGGCGATCTGGAGTACGCCGACGAGGTCACGCTCGGTCGCGCGTTCGAGGGCCGTCGCAGCCTCGACGTCTGACACGCTGGGCCTATGAGCGACGTGGAGGAGATCGAGACCGACCGCCCGCCCGCCGACCTGACTGACATCGCCACGGACATGGCGGCCGCCGCCCGGGGGTTCGTGGCCGCGGTCGAGGCGGTCGCCGCCGCGGAGAGCCCGAACGAGTCCGTCTCGATCCTGCTGCTCGAGCTCTCCGGGCTCCTCGCCGCGGGTGCCCCGCTCGGCGCCATCGTCGACGTGGTGCCGGAGGAGCGCTTCGAGCCCGACGCCGGGGCCGAGCCCGACGTGGATGCCCTGCGGGAGGCGCTGCGGCTGCTCCTCGGCCCGGCCGACGAGTACGTCGAGGTCTTCGACCCCTACTCCGGCCCCGAGGTGGTGCCGGCCCGGCTCTCCGATGACCTCGCCGACATCTGTTCCGACCTGCTGCACGGTCTCGCCCACCACGCGGACGGACGCACCCTCGAGGCGCTGTGGTGGTGGCAGTTCTCCTACCTGTCCACCTGGGGCCAGGGCGCCTCAGCCGCCCTGCGTGCGCTGCAGTCGCTGGTCGCGCACGTGCGGCTCGAGGTGCCCATCGACGTCGAGGGCCCGGACCTGGCCTGACCCGCGGCCGGTCCCGTCGGTGAGTCCAGGGCTTGGGACGCAGGTCCCACCATCCGGACGCGCCGGTCGCGCCGTACGGGCGCCGGTAGACTGCGCGGACTGGCATCCCCGTTCGATCAGTGAGGCGGCCCCCCACCGTGGGACTCGTGGTCCAGAAGTACGGCGGCTCCTCCGTGGCCGACGCCGAGAGCGTCAGACGGGTCGCCCGTCGCATCGTCGAGACCAAGCGCGCCGGCCATGACGTCGTGGTGGTCGTCTCCGCGATGGGTGACACCACCGACGACCTGATCGACCTCGCCGAACAGGTCAGCCCCAACCCCGCCGCGCGCGAGCTCGACATGCTCCTCACCGCGGGCGAGCGGATCTCGATGGCCGTGCTGGCGATGGCCATCCACGACCTCGGCGTCGAGGCTCGCTCCTACACCGGCTCCCAGGCCGGCCTCATCACCGACTCGGTGCACGGCAAGGCCCGCATCATCGACGTGACGCCCGGCCGCATCCAGGCGGCGATCGCCGACGGCGCCATCCCGATCGTCGCCGGCTTCCAGGGCGTCGCCCAGGACACCAAGGACATCACCACGCTCGGGCGCGGCGGTTCCGACACCACCGCCGTGGCTCTCGCGGCGGCGCTGGGCGCCGACGTCTGCGAGATCTACACCGACGTCGATGGCGTCTTCACCGCCGACCCGCGCATCGCCCCCAAGGCGCGCACGATCCCGCGGATCACCTACGAGGAGATGCTCGAGCTCGCAGCCAACGGCGCGAAGGTCCTGCACCTGCGGTGCGTCGAGTACGCCCGGCGATTCGACCTCCCGATCCACGTCCGTTCGTCGTTCTCACCCATGGACGGCACGTTCGTCGTCTCCGACACGTCCGCACCCGAAGGGGAAGCAGTGGAGCAGCCGATCATCGCCGGAGTCGCACACGACCTCGGTGACGCCAAGGTCACCGTCGTCGGCGTACCCGACCGTCCGGGTGAGGCGGCCGCGATCTTCCGCGCCGTCGCCGACGCCGAGGTCAACCTCGACATGATCGTGCAGAACGTCTCGGCTGCGGCCACCGGCCGCACCGACGTCACCTTCACCTGCCCGCAGGCCGATGGGCAGAAGGCCCTCTCGGCACTGGAGAAGGTCAAGGCGGAGATCGGCTTCGAGGACCTCCGCTACGACGATGGCATCGCCAAGATCTCGCTCGTCGGTGCCGGCATGCGGTCGCACCCGGGAGTCTCCGCGACCTTCTTCGCGGCACTCTCCGACGCCGGGGTCAACATCGAGATGATCTCGACCTCGGAGATCCGCATCTCCGTGGTCACCCGCGACGTCGACGCCGCGCGTGCCGTCCAGGCCGTGCACACCGCGTTCGGCCTCGACGCCGACGGCGAGGCCGTCATCTACGCCGGCTCCGGCCGCTGACCCCCACGCCCGCGAGTAACACCTCCAACCGACCGGTTCGCGGCTCAGAAACGTCGTTTCGAGGTGTTACTCGCGGGCCTTAGGGTTGGGGCTCGAGCATTTTGTGAGGAGATGGGGATGACGCGCATGGTCACTGTCGCCGTCGTCGGCGCCACCGGACAGGTGGGTGCCGTGATGCGCCGACTTCTCGACGAGCGCGACTTCCCGCTCGACGAGATCCGCTTCCTCGCCTCCGCGCGTTCCGCGGGTACGACGCTGCCCTGGCGCGGCACCGAGATCGTGGTCGAGGACGCCGCCACGGCCGACCTCGCCGGCATCGACATCGCGCTGTTCTCGGCCGGTGGTGCGACCAGCAAGGCACTCGCCGAGAAGTATGCCGCAGCGGGCGCCACGGTGATCGACAACTCCAGCGCGTGGCGGATGGACCCCGACGTCCCGCTGATCGTGAGCGAGGTCAACCCGGAGGCGCTAGGTGAGGCGCGCAAGGGCATCATCGCCAACCCCAACTGCACGACCATGGCGGCGATGCCGGTGCTGCGTCCGCTGCACCAGGAGGCGGGGCTGCGCCGCCTCGTCGTGAGCTCGTATCAGGCAGTGTCCGGGAGCGGCCTCGCCGGGGTCGAGGAGCTCGAGACCCAGCTGCACGCGGCGATGGAGCAGGACCTCGGGTCCCTGGTCCACGACGGCCGATCGGTCACCCTCCCCGAGCCGAAGAAGTACGTCCGCCCGATCGCGTTCGACGTGATCCCGCTGGCCGGGAGCATCGTCGACGATGGCTCGTTCGAGACCGACGAGGAGCAGAAGCTCCGCAACGAGAGCCGCAAGATCCTCGGCATCCCGGAGCTGCTCGTGAGCGGCACCTGCGTGCGCGTCCCGGTGTTCACCGGGCACTCGCTGTCGATCAACGCCGAGTTCGACCGGCCGATCTCGGTCGAGCGGGCGCTCGAGCTGCTCGGGAGCGCACCGGGCGTCGAGGTCACCGACGTACCCACGCCGCTGCAGGCGGCCGGGACCGACCCGTCCTACGTCGGTCGGGTGCGGGCCGACCCGGGTGCTGCCGACGGCAAGGGCCTCGCGCTGTTCGTGTGCAACGACAACCTGCGCAAGGGTGCGGCCCTCAACGCCGTGCAGATCGCCGAGCTCGTCGTCGTCGGCCTCCCGACCACCTGACCGGGCCCGTTCGCGATACCACAGCGACGCCGGGACCTAGCGTCGCGCGATCGTCGTTTGGCGGTTGCCGACAACAAATAGGAATCCGCAGATTTCCACTGTGGCCCAGGCATAAACGGGACCGGCGAGCGATCACATGGTGAACTTCTGACGAATGACAGCGTGTGCATGGCGTCAGGGGTAGCAACACCCACGGCCGTCGGCCTAACGTGAGTCGCACGACGTCCACCGGCCCCTCCCGACGGATGCGAGCGAGCGATGACCTTCGACCACGAGCACGCCTTCTTCGCCCACGAGGACCCTCGTTGGCTCATCTGCGACTGCGGTCAGTACGCCGTCCGTGCGCGCAACACCCAGGGCATGCGCGAGGTCAGGATGATCGATCCGCCCCGACCAATCTTCGCCCCCCTCGTGCCGAGAGCTCCGAGCGACCTGCGGGACTGCCCTCA
>JANMMN010000307.1:0-13696 GCA_031373405.1 Actinomycetes bacterium | reverse complement strand
ACTCGATCTGGCTGAACTTGATCCCGGCCATCCGACCCGCGAGCGCGAGGATCGCGTCGCGGTCGAGCGTCTCGTCGACCTTGGTGTTGGTCAGCGCGGCCGACACCAGGTTGTTGAGGGCGACCGGGTTGGTGAGGGTGCCGGCGCTGGACGCCTTCTGCAGCAGCGCGGCGAGGAACTGCTGCTGGCGGTCGATGCGGCCGAAGTCGCTGTCGATGTGCCGTGCGCGGACGAAGTCGAGCGCCATCGCGCCGTCCAGCGTCGACCGGCCCGCGGGCAGGTCGAGGCTGGTGTACTTCGGGTTGTCCTTGAGCGGCTTGGCCAGGCAGACATCGACGCCGTCGACCGCGTCGACCATGCCGAGGAACGCGGTGAACGACACCTCGACGTAGTGGTCGATCTTGATGTCGGTGGCCTTCTCGATCGTGGCGATCAGGCAGGAGCCGCCACCGCGTGAGAATGCTTCGTTGATCCGGGTGCGCACCTCGCCGCGCTTCTTTCCGCTGGCGTCGGTGCACTCCGGGATCGTCACGACACTGTCGCGTGGGAACCCGATCACCGACACGTGCTCGGTGTTCTTGCCGATGTGCACCAGCATCATCGTGTCGGTGTGGTTGCCGTAGTCGAGCGACCCGAGGTGCAGGCTCGCTCGTTGCCGCTGCGAGAGCCCGTCACGGTTGTCGCTGCCGACGACCAGGATGTTCATCGAGTCGCCGGCCCGTGGATCGACCGCTGGTCGGCCGGCCGTTCCGACGCCCGCGGCACCGCTGGCGACGGAGGCGAACACCGTCGTCCGGGTGATCTCGCCGTCGAAGTGGTTCGTCGCCCACCAGCCCACACCGCTGAAGGCGAGGACGCCGGCGGAGGCGATCGCGGCACCCCCGTTCAGCAAACGGCGGGTGAGGGACGAGGAGCTCATGCGGGCAGGGCCGCCTCGATGGCCGACACGAGGGTCGCGTCATCGGGAAGGGTTCTGGTTCCAAAGCGGGCGACGACCTCACCCTCGGGCGAGACAAGCCACTTCTCGAAGTTCCAGCGGACATCGCCGGTCCGGCCGTCGCTGTCAGCGGTGGCGGTCAACGCGTCGAACAGCGGGTGCCGGGACTCGCCGTTGACCTCGAGCTTGTCGGTCAGCGGGAAGGTCACGCCGTACGTCGTGGAGCAGAACTCGGCGATGTCCTCGTTGCTGCCGGGCTCCTGGCCGCCGAACTGGTTGCAGGGAGCGCCGAGCACGGTGAGGCCGCGGTCGGCGTACGTCGTCGCCAGGCCCTCGAGGGCCGCGTACTGCGGCGTGGAGCCGCACTTGCTGGCCACGTTCACGACGAGAACGGCACGGCCGGCGAACTCACCGAAGGTGGTCTCGCGGCCATCGAGCATGACAAGTGGGACGTCGTGCAGCGTCACAGGGTTCCCCTTGGGGTCTGGTCAGACGGCCAGCGACCACGCGATGCCGTCGAGGATGTCGTGCTCCGAGACGAGGACGTCCGGGAGCCCGGTCACCTCCAGGATACGGCGAAGAACCAGAACTCCTGCATTGAGGACGTCTACGCGACCGGGGTGGATGACCGAGATCACACTGCGCTGGGCGTGGTCGAGCGCCAGGAGGCGGTCCGACACCTCGGCGACCGTGGCGGCGCTCACCCGGGTGCCGTGGATCGCTGCGGCGTCGTACTCCGGGAGCCCGAGCGCCAGGGCCGCCATCGTGGTCACCGACCCGGCGAGGCCCACGAGCGTGCGTGCGTCGCCGAACGGGACGGTCTCGGCGGCCCGGGCGATCGCCGCGTCGGCGTCGGCCACGACCGCTGCGACCTCGGCCGCCGACGGCGGATCGGCGCGGAAGTACCGCTCGGTCAGGCGCACGCAGCCCACGTCGACGCTCGCGGCGGCCAGTGCCTCGGTCGTCCCGAGGACGAACTCGGTGGAGCCACCACCGATGTCGACGACGAGGTAGGGCGGCTGAGCGCCGACGAGCCCTCGGGTGGCGCCGGTGAAGGAGAAGTGCGCCTCGTCCTGACCGGAGATCACCTCGGGCTCGACGCCGATCCGAGCGAGGACACCGGCGACGAAGTCGGCCCGGTTCTCGGCGTCGCGCGAGGCCGACGTCGCCACGAAACGGATCCGCTGCGCCCCGAGGTCGGTGATGACCTCGGCGTACCGGTCGCACGCGGCGAACGTGCGCTCGAGGGCGTCCGGCGCGAGGCGGCCGGTGGCGTCGACCCCCTGGCCGAGCCGCACGATCTCCATCCGCCGGTCGAGGTCGACCAGCGTGCCGGCATCGGCGTCGACGTCGGCGACGAGGAGTCGGATCGAGTTGGTGCCGCAGTCGATCGCGGCGACCCGACGCGGGCTCATGCGTCCGCCGTGGTGCACGGACCTGATGCGCCCCAGTCGGGAAGCAGTGCGAGCGCCTCGTCGCCGAACGGGTTGAGGCCGGGGCCTGCGGCGAGCGCGTGTCCGACGAGCACGTGCAGGCACTTCACCCGCGAGGGCATGCCCCCTGCGGTGATGCCCGCGATCTCCTCGACGTGCTCGATCGACTCCCGCGATGCGAGGTAGGCCTCGTGCGCCGCGCGATAGGCCGCAGCGAGCTCGGGATCGGCCGCGAGCCGGTCCTGCATCGCCCGCATCGTGCCCCCGGCCTCGAGGGTGCCGATGAGACCGGCGGCGCGCGGGCAGGTGAGGTAGTAGAGCGTGGGGAACGGGGTGCCGTCGGGCAGCCGCGGCTCGGTCTCCACGACGTCGGGGTCACCGCACGGGCAGCGGTGCGCCACGGCACGAACTCCACGAGGCTCGCGACCGAGCTGACGTGCGACCGCCGCGAGGTCGTCGTGGGTGGGCGCGATCACCGCGGAGCGTTGGGCCGCACGGGGATCCGCGTGGGACCCGCAGGTGCACCGGCCCGGTCGGTGGTCTCGATCGCCGACCACAGCGTGGCGTACCACGCGGGCGCGGCAGGTCCACCGGTCGTCGTCGTGGGCGCCGGCGCCTCGGACGGGTCGAGCACGACGTAGCCCACCTCACCGGGAAGCACGTAGTGCAGCCGCTCGCGCACCAGCGACGTGACGTACGCCGGGTCCTGCAGCCGCTCGTCGCGCAGCACCAGGCTGTCGACCCGCTGCTGCGAGGCGGCATTGGCCGCGCTCAGCGCAGTGATGTCGGCGCGCTGCCGGAAGAGCTCGCGCAGCGGGACCGCGAGGGTGAACACCAGCAGGGCCAGCACCGCGGCGAGCACGACGGCCCGACCGGTGAGGCTCGGTCGCTCACGCACGGCCGCCGCGGCGGAGGCGACCCGGCCGGTGACCGCCGCGCCGGCCCGACCCGCGCTTCCCGAGCGGCGGGTGCCGCTCGATCGGGCGGTGCTGCTCGAGCTGGAAGGGCTTGTCGGGCTGGACGGGCGCGCAGATCCGCCGAGACGCGCCGCCTGGCGCGCCGCGGCTCGCTGCGCGGGCCCCGTCATGGTCGGCCGATCAGCCCGCGAAGCGCGGGAACGCGCCACGGCCGGCGTAGCGCGCAGCGTCGTCGAGCTCTTCCTCGATGCGCAGCAGCTGGTTGTACTTCGCGACGCGCTCCGAGCGGGCCGGGGCACCGGTCTTGATCTGGCCGCAGTCGGTGGCGACGGCGAGGTCGGCGATCGTGGTGTCCTCGGTCTCGCCCGAGCGGTGGCTCATCATGCAGCGATAGCCGCTGCGGTGCGCCATCGCGACCGCGTCGAGGGTCTCGGTGAGCGTGCCGATCTGGTTGACCTTCACCAGCAACGCGTTGGCGGTCGAGGACTCGATGCCGCGGGCGAGACGCTCAGGGTTCGTGACGAACAGGTCGTCGCCCACGATCTGCACCTTGTCGCCGATGGCGTCGGTGAGGGTCTTCCAACCGTCCCAGTCGTCCTCGTTGAGCGGGTCCTCGATCGAGACGAGCGGGTAGTCGGCGACCAGTGCGGCGTAGTACGCCGACATCTCCTCGGCCGTCTTCGAGGTCTTCTCGAAGGTGTAGACGCCGTCGGAGTAGAACTCGCTCGCTGCCACGTCGAGGGCGAGGGCGATGTCGGTGCCGAGGGTGAAGCCGGCCGACCCGATCGCGGTGGAGATGAGGTCGAGGGCGGCGCGGTTGCTGGGCAGGTTGGGGGCGAAGCCGCCCTCGTCGCCGAGCCCGGTGGCCAGGCCCTCCTTCTTCAGCACCGCCTTCAGTGCGTGGTAGACCTCGGCGCCCCAGCGCAGCGCCTCGCGGAAGCTCTCGGCGCCGATCGGCGCGATCATGAACTCCTGGATGTCGACATCGGAGTCGGCGTGCGACCCGCCGTTGAGGATGTTCATCATCGGCACCGGGAGCAGGTGGGCGTTGGGCCCCCCGACGTACCGGAAGAGGGGGAGGCCAGCAGAGTCGGCCGCCGCGCGCGAGACGGCGAGGGAGACGCCGAGGATCGCGTTGGCGCCGAGGCGCTCCTTGTTAGCGGTGCCGTCGAGGTCGATCATCACCTGGTCGATGAGGCGCTGCTCGGCGGCGTCGAAGCCCATGATCTCGGGCGCGATCTCGTCCTCGATCGCGAGCACGGCGCGCTCGACGCCCTTGCCTCCGTAGCGCTCACCGCCGTCGCGCAGCTCGACCGCCTCGAACGCGCCGGTGGAGGCACCCGACGGCACCGCGGCGCGGGCGACCGTGCCGTCGTCGAGACCGACCTCGACCTCGACGGTGGGGTTGCCCCGGGAGTCGAGGATCTCGCGGGCGATGACGGCGTCGATGCTGGCCACGGTGCGCTCCGAACGGGGGAAGGCGGTCTTGGTTGCTGGGTCCCGAGCCTATCCGCCCTGTGCGGGGCGTCGGCGGACCAGCGTGCGCGCGGGCGGTTCGCGGGGCACGCTTGACCCACCATGACCACCGAGCAGCTCCCCGCCCCGGCCCCCGTGGACCCTCCTCGCCGGGGCATCGCCAGCGCGCGCATCACGATGGGATCCCTCGACCGGTCGACCCCGGACCCGGGGCTGTTCGGCCCCGAGAGCATCTCGTGGCGGGTCCACCACGATCCGGCGAGCGTGCTCGGTGGCATCCGCGCCCTGTTCCTGCAGTCTCTGCACCCGCAGGTCATGCTCGGCTTCTACGGCCTCACGGCGGTGCACGACGACCCCTGGGGCCGGCTCGCCCGCACGGGCGGCTACGTCAACACCATCACCTACGGCACCGTGGCCGAGGCCGAGGCTGCGGCCGAGCGCGTACGACGGATCCACGCGGCCCTGCAGCTCGATCGCTCCGAGTGGCTGCTCTGGGTGCACTGCGGCGCGGTCGACTCGTGGCTGGCCGGCCATCGTCGCTCGGGAGCCCCGATGACCGATGCCGAGGCCGACCGTTACCTCGAGGCGCAGCTCGTCGCGGCGCGACTCATCGGCTGCGACCTCGACACCGTGCCGCGCACGGTCGCCGACCTCGACGAGTACTTCCGGTCGGTCCGGTCGCAGCTCGAGGTCACGCCTGAGACCCGCGAGGCGGTACGCGGCCTGCTCTGGCCGCCGATGGCCGGGCGGGTCGCTTACCTCACCCCCGCCCGTCCCGCCTGGACCACCCTCGCGATCACCGGCTTCGCGCTGATGCCCCGGTGGGCGCGCCGCATGTTCAGCCTTCCCGGCCTGCCGAGCACGGACCTCTCAGCCACCGTCTCGGCGCGCGTCGTGCGCAACGTCCTCGCCGCCGTGCCCGACGCCCGACGCACCAACCCGCAGTACGCCGCGGCGCGGATCAGGCTCGGCCTCGCCGACGACCGCGCAGCCCGCTGACGACGAGCTGCCGCCCCTGCGTCCTGGTCTCCGACGCCGTGAGCCAGCTCAGCTGGTCGACAGCTGGTCGATGATCCGTCGTGCGATCTGCTCCGGTGTGAGGTCGTCGACGTCGACCACCTGGTGCGCGGCGGCGACGTAGAGCGGGGCGCGGCCCTCGTAGAGCCGCTCGAGGGTCTCTTGCACGTCGATGCCGGCGGCGAAGAACGGTCGACCCGCACCGGTGCCGATCCGAGCCGCCAGCGTCTCGAGCCTGGCGCGAAGCCACACCACGTGGCCCACGTCGCGCAGCACGATCCGGCGTTGGGCGTCGGCGACCGTGCTGCCCGGGATGCCTGCCACGAACGGCGGGGCCATCGCGAGGATGCGGTCGGTGACCACGCCCTCGATCACGTGCAGCAGCTCCGCACCCTGGCCGGCCGCGACCTGCGCCGTCGCCTGGCCCGAGAGCTCCGCGACGAGCGCGTCGTTGTCGACGTACGACCATCCGATCTCTCGCGCGAGCACGCGCCCGACCGTGGTCTTGCCGCAGCCCATCATCCCGATGAGCAGCAGCCGCACGGGTTTCGGCACCTCGGCGTGCTCCTCGTTGCCCTCGGCGTGAGGGACGCCGGTCACTGCGTTCACGGACGCTCCACCCTCCGACGACACGACCCTGCCAACACCCTCGACGTTAGCCCCACCCCGCACGTCACTGGTGCTGTTGTCGGATACACCGGGCGGAAACGACCACAACCGATCAGCGGCGTCGACGGGCTGCACCGACGGTGAGCGCGGCGAGGATCCCCACCGGGACGAGGGCGACCAGACAGAGGACGGCGTACGACGACACCGCCACCACGATCCCGGCGACGGCACCTCCGAGCGCCCCCGCGACGTTCATCACGAGGTCGGAGGCACCCTGCACGGCTGGGCGATCAGCGGCGTCGACGTCCACGACCAGCAGTGTAGAGCCGGCGATGAGCGTGCACGACCAGCCGAGGCCGAGGAGGAACAGGGCGATCCCCAGCCCGACGACGTCGTCGGCGTCGACGACCGCGGCGAGCACGCACGCGGCGGCGAGGATCAGGACGCCGACGGCGATCACGGGGATGCGGCCGAGCCGGTCGGACGCCCAGCCCACGAGCGGGCTCAGCGCGTACATGCCGGCGACGTGCACGCTGATGACGAGACCGATGAGCTGCAGGCGTACGTCGACGTGCCTCATGTGCACGGGTGTCATGACCATCACCATCACCATGACCGCGTGGCCGAGGGCGACGGCGGCGACACCGAGCTGCGCACCACGGTGGGCGCGTACGTGCGAGACCCCTTCGCGCAGTGTGGATCTCGCACCCTCGACCGCGTCGCCCGACGCCACAGCCAGCGTGCGTGCGAGCAGATAGGGATCGGGTCGGAGCGCCTGAAGGACGAGACCGGCGAGCGCGAGGCACACGGCGGCGACGACGTACGGGCCGGCGAGCTGCGGCAGCCCGTAGGAGACGGCGAGGCGACCCGACGCCTCGAGCAGGTTGGGCCCGAGCACCGCGCCGACGGTCGAGGCCCACACCACGATCGAGAGGGCGCGACCGCGACGATTCGGCTCAGCCAGGTCGGCCGCACCGTAGCGCGCCTGATAGCCCGCAGCGCTGGCCACACCGACGAGCAGACAACCGATGTAGACCGCCGGCAGCAGCCGCTGAGCGGCACCGATCACCACGAGCACCGCACCGAGAGCTGCCGTGAGAACCCCCGCGGTGAGCGCCCGCCGGCGTCCCCCCGCCAGGGTGAGCCGCGCCAGGGGCAGCGCCGCGAGCGCGGCGCCCGTGACCCCGAACGTCTGCGCGAACCCGGCTGCGGCCTCGTTGCCCGCGACACCCTCGGCGATGAGTGCACCTGCCGGGATCGACCCCGCGACAGCAAGACCGACGAGCGCCTGTGTCCCGGAGAGCACGCCCAACGAGCGTCGTTGGACCGTGCGCACGTCGATCTGAGTCGTCGTCGCTGCTGGCGCCACGGTCACCCGCTGATCATGCCGCACCGTCGCCCCGCGCTTCAGCCTCAGACATCACTGGTGCTCTTGTCGGACACGAGCCTGGAAACGACAACAGCACCAGTGACGCGCGGGGGTCAGAGACCGAGCAACGTGCGCAGGTGCCGGGTCGGAGGGGATCCGTGCGCGAGCATGGCATCGTGGATCTGACGCAACGACCTCGACGGCTGTGACGCGCGAAGGTCCCTGACCAGGTCGTTGACCGCGATGTAGCCGACGTAGTACGTCGAGAGCTGGGTCGAGGTGAGCAGTGAACGACGCCACTTGCCCACGGCCTCGCCCTCCTCCTGGTGCCCACGCACCGACATGAGCCGCATGCCCTCCGCCTCGGTCATCCCCCGCGTGTGCACACGTACGTCGAGGATCGCGTTGATCGTCATACGCAGCTGCATCTTCAGCTGCTGCAGCCTGATCGCCAGGGCCGCTCGTTCGCCGAGACCGGCGTCGTAGCCCTCGTCGACCATGAGCGCCTCGGCGTACACCGCCCAGCCCTCGACGAAGGGACCGCTCCAGAACGTGGCGCGCACGGCAGTCGGCGCCTGAAGACGACGCGAGTGGTCGAGCTGCAGCACGTGCCCCGGCATCGCCTCGTGCACGGTGAGGTTGTGCAGCATCCGGGCGTTGTACTCGCGGTAGAAGGACGAGACGCGGTCGGCGTCCCAGTCGCTCGGCGTCGGCGACACGGCGAAGAACGTCGGCAGCGCCGCGGTCTCGAGCGGACCAGGCGGGTCGCAGTAGGCCACCGCCACACCGCGGTGGATCTCGGGCATCGCGACGATCTCCACCGGGTCGTCGTAGATCGTGACCAGGTCGTGCTCCCGCACGAACGCCGTGGTCGTCGCGAACGCGTCGCGGCACAGCTGCAGCACGGTCGAGTCGTCGACGAACGCGTCTGCCGCGACGGCGTCGAGCGCGCGGCGTACGACGGCTCCCGCGTCGTCGGGAGGCGGTACGGCCTCACCGAGATAGTCGGCGGCCGCCCGCGCGATGTCGCCCTCGATGCGCGCGAGGTCCGCCTCGGCGCGGCGCAGCACGTCGTCCGGGGTGAGGTGGGCGTCGAGCGTGGCCCAGAGCTTGGCGGCGTACAGCTCGTCGCCGAGCCGAGGGTCGCGCCCGGTGCGGTCGGAGTGGAGCTGGTCCTGGAGCCAGCCGACGTGCGCGGCGATCGCGCCGAGCGCGGTCGCGCGGCTTCGCTCCAGCGCGGGGCGCATCGCCGGGTCGGCGTCGAGCACCACGTCGACCTCGCCACGCAGCAGTTCCTCGGTGCCCTGGAACTGGCAGATCGCGGTCTCGACGTGGATGCGCGGCATCTCGCCGAGACTCGCCCGCGCGGTCTCGAGCGCCTCGGGGATCGCGTCGAGCCGCCCGACGAGGGAGCGCAGCCGGTCGGGCAGCGGGGCGAAGTCGCGAGCCAGGAGGAGGTAGACGGCCGTGCCGGGGTTGGCCACGAGAGGGTTCCAGGTGTGCTCGCGCAACGTGCCGAGCGCGAACTGCTGGGCGGCGAGCTGGGCGCGCAGGATCTCCAGATCGACCGCGGACGCCGTACCGAGCGCGAGGTCGTCGAGCTGGTCGATGGCCTGCAACGCCTGGTCGACAGTGTGCAGCGTGTCCTCGACACCCTCGTCGCTGAGGTCGCGGAGGCGGCCGTCGAAACGATGGTCACCGAGCGCGGTCGCCTCGACCGGGTCACGCGCCAGCAGACTGTCGATAACGTGCTCGGCGAGGGCACCGAAGTTCGCCTCAGCCGCGCCCGACTGCTCCCCCAGCTCCCACTCCGCACTCACCCCCCTGACGCTACCCCGCCACTGAAGGGTCCATAGGTTCGATAGGACCGAACAGATCCCACCTTCATCGAATCGACCACCGACCCGCGGCCGGGCGCGGATGAAGGTGGAGTTCGTTCGGTCCTATGAAACTCATGGACCCTTCAGTGCAGGGCGCGGTGGGATTCGGCGTGGCGGACCTTGGCTCGGTAGCGGCGGGCGGCGGCGCGGAGCTCGACGTCGGCGTCGACTCCGTCGGTGCGCGCGCTGGCAACGAGGGCGAGCAGGAGGTCGCCGTACGCCGTGCCCAGAGACGGCTCGGACACGGCGTCCATTGCGTCTGGCGAGTCCGCGGACGGCTCGGACAGCTCGGACGCGGCGGACGTCGTGCGCACGGCGGCGACGGCGGTCGCCGCAGCTCCGGCCACCTGGGGTGCGACCGGTGCGACACCCAGGGATGACGCCCGTGTGAGGAGCTTCGCGGCGAGCACCAGTGACGGCAGCGCCAGGGGCACGCCGTCGGTCACCGACGCGCGGCCCTTCTCCACGAGCTTGCGGCGAGCCCAGGTCGCCTCGACCTCGTCCGCGCTGGACGCGACGTCGTCACCGAAGACGTGCGGATGCCGCGCGACGAGCTTCTCGACGATGCCCGTCGCCACCTCGTCGATCCCCCACGGCTGCTCGTGCTCCTCGGCGAGACGCGCATGGAACACGATCTGCAGCAGCAGGTCGCCTAGCTCCTCGCGCAGGTCGGCGTCGCCACCGACCTCGATCGCCTCGACCGTCTCGTACGCCTCCTCGACGAGGTACTCCACGAGCGAGGAGTGCGTCTGCTCGGCGTCCCACGGGCACCCGCCGGGGGAGCGCAACCGGTCCATCACGGCCACGAGGTCCAGCAGGCGCGCACCAGGCAGGTCCCACGAGCCAGCGAGCACCTCCACCGCGACGTCGTCCTCGGCTCGCACCGCGCGGGCGATCGCCCCGGCGAGGCCGGGATCGCCCTCTGCCGACATGAGCCACACGACGGTGCGGTCCGTGGTCGCAGAGCCGACCGGGCGATCGGGTACGCCGTCCTCGTGAGGCCGACGCAGCTCGACGAGGATCGCCATCGCTCGGGCGCTATCGGGCTCAGAGCTATCGGGCTCAGCGCCGTCGGGATCGGCGCCGTCGGGCGGGGGCGGTGCGAGCACGCATACCGGAACACCCACGTCGACCAGCGCGGGGAGAAGTGAGTGGTCGTCGCTGCCGACCAGCACCGCGTCGGCCGCCCGCAGCACCGACCAGGCATCGGCGGTGAGCAACCCGGGCGCGACACGCGGACTGGTCGCGAGCAGGACGAGGCGAGCAGCCATCGCGATGGCTAGGACGCGGCCGGGCTCGGCGACGCGGAAGTAGCGGCGGGAGCCGAGAGGTCGTCCGGCACCGGTCCGAGTGCGCCGGTGCCGACGTCCCAGGTGCCGAAGCGCGGCGCCACCGTGACCCCGAGCGACGTGCTCAGCGCAGTGAGGTAGTCCGTGACGGCCTCGCCCTGAGCCTCGTCCGTGCCTCCGGGGACCAGCTTCTGGCGCAGCGATCGCTGGACGATGAAGTCACGGGCGTAGTCGTTGACCGCGCTGGCGGGCACGCTCTCCTGCTCGGCGAGGGCGAGGTCGAACTTGGCGCGCTCGCCGCCGAACTGCCCCGTCACCGTGCCGGTGATGATGTCGTCGACGTCGGCCTGGGTGACCGTGATCCCCTTGTCGCGAGCGGCCGCACCGAGCAACAGGTGGCGGGTCATCCGCTCGACGTTGCGTGCCGTGACGGTCGCGGAGTCGAAGGCCGGGGCACCCTGGACACCCGCGAGCTGCCCGCGCACCTCGGCGACGGCAGCCGCGACCTCGGCGTCGCTCACTGACGACGCGCCCACGACGGAGGCGGAGCCGGCCTGATTGGTGCCGCAGGCGGCCAGGGCCAGGGCTGCGACGGTGCGCACACGGTTCACGGGCAACCTCTCATCGGACGGTGACCGGCTCGAGCAGCACAGCGTCGACGAGGTCGCGCAGCCAGTCGAGCAGGGCGGTGTCACGGACCGGCTGGCCGCCCACCCGGGCGGTCATCGGACGCGGCACGAGGATCGTACGGGTCGCGGGCTTCACGAGGGATCCTGGGTAGAGCCGGGTGAGCCGCATCGCCCGCGAGTCCGGCAGCTCGACCGGCGTGAGTCGGAGGTAGCCGCCCTGCGCGACGACCTCAGCCACTCCGGCCCCTCGGGCGTGGATCCGGAAGCGGGCGACGGCGAGCAGGTTGGCGACCGGCTCGGGGATCTGGCCGTAGCGGTCGGTGAGCTCCTCGACGACCCCCGCGACGTCCTCCTCAGTGACCGCCGCCGCCAGCCTCTTGTACGCCTCGAGCCGCAGCCGCTCCTCGGCGACGTAGTCGTGCGGGATGTGCGCATCGATCGGCACCTCGACCTTGATGTCGGCAACCTCCTCCAGCGCCCCGCCGCCCTGGCGGTACTCCGCGACGGCCTCCCCCACGAGCCGGACGTAGAGGTCGAAGCCGACGTCGGCGATGTGACCGCTCTGCTCCCCGCCGAGCAGGTTGCCCGCACCGCGGATCTCGAGGTCCTTCATGGCGACCGCCATGCCCGAGCCCAGGTCGGTGTTGGCCGCGATCGTGGTGAGCCGGTCGTGCGCGGTCTCGGTGAGCGGCTTCTCCGGGGGGTAGAAGAAGTAGGAGTAGCCGCGCTCGCGACCGCGGCCCACGCGGCCACGCAGCTGGTGCAGCTGTGAGAGCCCGAACATGTCGGCGCGATCGAGGATGAGCGTGTTGGCGTTGGGGATGTCGAGCCCGCTCTCGACGATGGTCGTCGAGACGAGTACGTCGAACTCCTTCTCCCAGAAGTCGACGATCACCTGCTCGAGCAGGTGCTCGTTCATCTGTCCGTGCGCGGTCCGGATCCGCGCCTCGGGCACGAGCTCGCGCAGCTTGGCGGCGACGCGGTCGATCGACTCGACCCGGTTGTGCACGAAGAACACCTGGCCGTCGCGCAGCAGCTCGCGCCTGATCGCCGCCACCACCTGCTTGTCGTCGTACGGCCCGACGAAGGTGAGGACGGGGTGGCGCTCCTCGGGCGGCGTCTGGATCGTCGACATCTCGCGGATCCCGGTCACCGCCATCTCCAGCGTGCGCGGGATCGGCGTCGCGGACATCGTCAGGAAGTCCACGTTCATCCGCATCGCCTTGAGGTGCTCCTTGTGCTCGACGCCGAAGCGCTGCTCCTCGTCGACGATCACCAGACCGAGGTCCTTGAAGGCCACCTCGGAGCTGAAGAGCCGGTGCGTGCCGATCACGACGTCGCCCGACCCGTCGACGATGCTGTCGATGACTGCCCTCGCCTCCTTGTCGGTCTGGAAGCGCGAGAGCGCGGCGACCCGCACAGGGAACGCTGCGAACCGCTCCGAGAAGGTCGACATGTGCTGCTGCACGAGCAGCGTGGTCGGCACGAGGATCGCGACCTGCTTGCCGTCCTGCACCGCCTTGAACGCTGCCCGCACGGCGATCTCGGTCTTGCCGTAGCCGACGTCGCCGCAGATGAGCCGGTCCATGGGGATGAGGTTCTCCATGTCGGCCTTGACCTCGTCGATGGCCGAGAGCTGGTCCGGCGTCTCGTTGTAGGGGAACGCATCCTCGAGCTCGCGCTGCCACACGGTGTCGGCGGAGAACGCGAAGCCCTTGCTCGCCATCCGGGCGGCATACAGGCGTATCAGCTCGCCGGCGATCTGCCGGACGGCCTTGCGCGCCTTGGCCTTGGTCTTGGTCCAGTCCGATCCGCCGAGCCGGTGCAGGCTCGGTGCCTCGCCACCGACGTACCGCGTGACCTGGTCGAGCTGGTCGGTCGGCACGTAGAGCCGGTCGGACGGTTGGCCGCGCTTGGCCGGTGCGTATTCGAGCACGAGGTACTCGCGCGCCGCACCGGCGACCGTTCGCTGCACCATCTCGACGTAGCGACCGACGCCGTGCTGTTCGTGCACGACGTAGTCGCCGACCTTCAGCTGCAGCGGGTCGATCGTCTGACGACGCCGCGCCGGTAGCCGCCGGACGTCGCGGGTGGTCGCCCGCTGGCCGATCAGGTCGGTCTCGGTCACCACCGAGAGCTT
>JANMMN010000305.1:0-2236 GCA_031373405.1 Actinomycetes bacterium | reverse complement strand
GTCGCCTCCTAGACGAGACCGCGCGATCGACGTCACCCAGGGGTGGCACCGGTTATTCCGGTGCCACCCCGGCGCCGGTCGGTGCGTGCCATGATGCGCGCGTGCCCCCTGACGCGAGCGCAACGGTGCGGGTGGTCGTCGCCGATCGCCAGCCGCTGTTCCGTCGCGGCGTCGTCGACGTGATCGCCGGTGAGGCCGACCTCGTCGTGGTCGGCGAGACCGACGACGGCGCTGAGGTGCTCGCGCTGGTGAGTCGCACGAGCGCCGATGTCGTCCTCCTCGACCTCGGGATCCCGGGGGGCGGTGTCGAGGCCTGCGCGCTGCTGCGCGACCTGCGTCCCGACGTCCGCGTCGTCGTGCTGACCCACGCCGATGACGACGCCGACCTCGCCGGTGCCGTCCGGGCAGGCGCGCGCGGCTACCTGCTCAAGGACACGACGCCCGCGGAGATGGTCGACGCGGTGCGTGCGGTCGCCTCCGGCAGCTCGCTGCTGTCCCCGGCGATGGCCTCCCGGCTGCTCGACGAGTTCGCGGTGCTCGTCCGTCGGCACGAAGGCTCCGCGGAGGGCTCCGGGTCGCTGTCGCGGCGCGAGCTCGAGGTGCTGACCCTGGTCGCGCAGGGCCTCAACAACCGCAGCATCGCCGAGGCGCTGTTCATCAGCGAGAACACCGTGAAGAACCACATCCGCAACATCCACGAGAAGCTGCAGGTGCACTCGCGGATGGAGGCGGTCGTGCGCGCGGTGCGGGACGGCGTGCTGCAGATCGCGTGAGCGCGTCGCTCGGCCGTCGTGGGTCCCCGTTAGGTTCGGCGGCCGTGAGCCTGTCGCTGTCCGCCGCCGAGGCGCGACTGCTTGCGCTGCGCGCGCAGGGACTGATGTCCGGAGCGCTCCCGTTCCGTGCTCCGATCCCCGGACGAGCCTCGCTGGCCCGACGCACCGGGTCGGTCGACGCGACACTGCGTCACCTCGGCGCCGTGCAGCTCGACACTGTCAGCGTCCTCGCCCGCAGCCATGAGCTCGTGCAGTACGCGCGGCTCGGTGCGGTCGGTCGCGAGGCGGTCGAGGCGGCGTACTGGGGCGGCGGGCGCGGGCCCGAGCACCCGACGGAGACGAGCACGTTCGAGTACTGGTCGCACGCCGCGTGCATCCTCCCGGTGGAGGAGTGGCCCCTGTTCGCCTTCCGGCGGCGCGCCTACCAGCGCCGC
Organism: Actinomycetes bacterium; assembly: GCA_031373405.1. GTDB lineage: Bacteria > Actinomycetota > Actinomycetes > S36-B12 > CAIYMF01 > Longivirga. The sequence continues at coordinate 1,029 of JANMMN010000305.1, read as the reverse complement.
GGCTTCCACTGGCACCGGGAGCCCACGACGGCGATCCGCGCCGTGCGCGCGGCCTTGGAGTCGGAGGGGCCACTCACGACCGCCGGGCTCGGTGGCGCGACGAAGGGAGGCGAGTGGTGGGACTGGTCGGACTCCAAGGTGGCGGTGGAGTGGCTGCTCTTCCTCGGTGAGGTCGTCTGCGTGCGTCGCGTGGGGTGGCGACGGGTCTACGACCTCTCCGTGCGAGCGATCCCCGAGGAGCTGCGCACCCCCGTCGCCGGCTGGACCGACGAGGAAGGGATCGCCGGACCTGACGACGACGACTGCGTGCGCGCGCTGCTGGCGAGATCGGTCCGGGTCATGGGGGTCGGGACCCTCACGGACGTGCTCGACGTGCACCGGCTCGGCTCGCGAGAGCTGCCCCGAGCGCGGCTCGCGGCGCTGCTCGAGGAGGTCGTCGAGCAGGGGTCGGTGCGCATCGTCGAGGTCGAAGGCTGGGACGCTCCGGCGTACGCCGATGCCGTGGCACTCGACGTCCTCACCCAGGGCGAGCAATCCGGACGATCGCGGACGACCTTGCTCTCACCGTTCGACTCGTTGGTCTGGCACCGTGGTCGCACGTCGCGGCTCTTCGGCTTCGACTACACGATGGAGCTCTACGTCCCGCAGGACAAGCGCGTCCACGGCTACTTCACCATGCCGGTCCTGCATGGCGGCCGCCTGGTCGCGCGGGTGGATCCCCAGCGCGAGCGTGACGTGCTGCACGCGCGCCAGGTCACGTTCGAGACCGGGCGGCGCGGAGCGGTGCCGACCTCGGCGGTGACCGGAGTCGCGCGCGCGCTGCACGAGGCGGCGTCGTGGGTCGGCAGCACGTCGGTCGTCGTCGACCGCGTCGTCCCCGACACTGCCGCGCCGGCACTGCGCGCCGCGGTCGTCATCGCTCGGGCTTCCGCGGGTGGCGACTGATGGTCGCCGGGCTCTTCGGCGTCGCGGTCGGACTCATCGTGATCTCGCTCCAGGTCCTGCTCAAGCCGTAGCCCCGGTGTCTCG
>JANMMN010000260.1:0-6026 GCA_031373405.1 Actinomycetes bacterium | reverse complement strand
CGCGGGGCGTACGGGTCGACGGCGACCGACTCGAGGAGCAGCAGGTCGGCGGGGTGCGCCGGCCCGCCCAGGGTCGCGACGAGATCCGCGTCCGAGGGGTGCGACGCGAGCTCCGAGCCGGCTCCGCCGGGGTCGCTCACGAGGTCGTCGGCGAGGTCGTCCTCGTGGTCGAGCAGGGCGAGCTCACGGCCGAGCGCTCTCTCGCCCCCGCCGGGGAATGGGGTGACGTCGTCGTCCCACCACTCGTCGGTGACGGGGTGCACGGCCATGGCTCATAATAGAACAACTGTATTAACCGTGTCAAGACCTCATGACGACGATTTCGCTTGCAGCAGAACCGATCTCGGTGATCAGCCAGTGGTGCGGGGCTCGGCCGCCGGTCGGGACTTGGGCCTACGGAGCCCGGCGTCGGTGAGCCGGGTGACCAGCTCGCGCGAACTCACCAGGAGCGCGCCGGCGGCGACGGCCGCCTCGTGCAGGTGCTCGGGGATGTCGTAGTGGTCGCGGTCGAAGCCGCGCTGCGGGATGCCGAGCCGCGCCGCGAACTCGTGCAGCTCCTCGACCGAGTGGTCGCTGACCATGTGCCCCCACCACCGCTCGCGGTGCCACCACTTCGGCGGGTCGATGAGGATCACGCTGGGAGCGTACGACGACGGCGCGCGTCCCGGTGCGTCCATCGACCGGGGCCAGTGCAACCGATCCCTCCGCCGACCACCGCGCCGACTCTGGGGCGCGTCGTACGCCGAACGCCCTTGGATACGCTCATCACCATGGCTCCGCAGTTCGCACCCACCCCGACCTCGTTCGCGCACGTGACGCTCGCGCGGATCATGGACGACGGCGACGCCAACCTCCACGGCAACGTGCACGGTGGCGTCATCATGAAGGCCGTCGACGACGCCGCAGGTGCTTGCGCGGCACGCCACACCCGCGGCAAGGCGGTGACCGCGTCGATGGACGAGATGGTCTTCCTCGAGCCGGTGCGGATCGGCGACATCCTCACCTGCAAGGCCCAGGTCAACTGGACCGGCTCGTCGTCGATGGAGGTCGGCGTCCGGGTGACGGCACAACGCTGGGACGACGCCGACGCCGTGGGCCACCACGTCGCGAGCGCCTATCTCGTCTTCGTCGCGATCGGTCCCGACGAGAAGCCGCGTCCGGTTGTGCAGCTGTTGCCCGAGAGCGACCACGACCACCGGCGGTGGGCCGAGTCGCTGATCCGGCGCGAGTCACGTCTCGCCCGACGCGAAGCGATCCGGGTCCGCCGCGCGTCCCGCGACTAGGGTTTCGGCCATGCCGCAGCAGCCGTTGGTGATCGTGGGGGCCGGGGGCTTCGGTCGCGAGGTGGCCGACCTCGTGCGTCAGCTGAACGAGGTCGCACCGGCGTACGACCTGCTCGGGATGGTCGGCGACACCGCCCCCGCTGCAGCGGTGCTCGACCGCAGCGGCCACCGCTGGCTCGGGCCGGTCGATGCGCTGGTGGAGCTGGTCTCGGGCACGGCGTACGTCGTCGCAGTCGCGGACCCGGACGCCCGGGAACGCCTCGCCGCCCAGGCCGACGCGCTCGGTCTCGCTGCCGCAACCCTCGTGCACCCGACGGCGGTGATCGGCTCGGACGTCAGGATGTCGGCCGGCGTGATCGTGTGTGCGCACTCATCGATCACCACCAACGTCTCGCTCGGCGCGCACGTGCACGTCGACCGACGATGCACGATCGGGCACGACGTGGTCATCGAGGACTTCACCCGGCTCAACCCGGGTGCGGTCGTGTCCGGCGGCGTGCGGCTCGGCCGCGGGGTGACGCTGGGCACGGGTGCGTGCACCGTGCAGGGCATCGAGATCGGTGCCGGCACGTTCGTCGGTGCGGGCGCGGTGGTCGTGGGTGACCTGCCGACAGGCGTGGTGGCGGTTGGTGTGCCGGCCCGTCCGCGGCACGAGGTCGGATCCAGCGCGCATGGGTGACAGTGGGCGTCGTGCGCTCGACGTCGTGGGTGCTGCTGCTGGCCTCGCGGTCCTCGCGCCGGTGGTGGCGCTGGTGGCCTTGCGGGTCCGCAGAGACCTCGGATCGCCGGTGCTGTTCACCCAGGAGCGGGCTGGCCGCGACGGTCGAGCCTTCACGCTGCACAAGTTCCGGTCGATGCGCGATCTGGTGCCGGGGGAGTCGCTCTACGCCGACGACGACGCGCGGCTCTCGCCGTTCGGCCGACGGCTGCGGTCGACCAGCCTCGACGAGCTCCCGCAGCTGTTCGACGTCCTGCGCGGCGACATGGCGCTGGTGGGTCCGCGACCGCTGCCGGTCGCGTACGTCGATCGCGATGACGCGACGCAGCGCCGTCGGCTCGAGGTGCGCCCGGGAATCACCGGGTGGGCGCAGGTCCAGGGACGCAATGCGCTCACGTGGGAGGAACGCCTGGCTCTCGATGTCTGGTACGTCGAGCATCGCAGCGTCTGGCTGGACCTTCGCATCATCGGGCGCACGATCGGCACGGTGCTGCGACGCGAGGGCATCTCGGCCGAGGGTGCAGCGACCATGCCCGAGTTCCTCGGCGGGAACCGCCGCGACCTCGCCTGAGCGAAACGCCGGGTGATGACCAGCTCTGCCGCCTGATCGCGAACGGAGACCCTCCCGATCTGGTGCCGCCGCGAGGTGGGGGTCGTCACCGTCGGGGCTGGTCCGGCGTAGCCTGACCGGGCTAGGCGGCATCTCGGGCCCGCCCCGCAGACTGACCAAGGACGGGGCTCACACGTGCGGCACTCCGCGGGCTCACGCCGCGTGTTCCTGATCGCGCCGGGTGCGGCCCTCGCGGCCGCGGTGCTCGGGCTGACGCTCGCTCTCGCACCCGCCGCCGGAGCGGACGAGGTGCCGGCGCCCGTCGCGACCTCCGGCACGGTGCTGGACTCGCTCGACGGCGACCCGGGCGCAGCCCCGGCCGACGCGGCGGTCGCCGCCGTCGACGCCCCCGCGGGTCCGGCCGTGCCCGCCACCGTGACGGGACCCTCGGCGAACGCACCGTCGGCGACCCCGCTCTCGACGACCGCGCCGTCCACGGGCGACGACGACAACGACGCGGGTGACGGCGCCGCGCTGGACGGCGCGGAGTCGATCGCGCGGCAGCCGGCGAACCTGGTCGCGCCCCTGGGTCAGTCGGTCCCGTCCGCTGCGACCGCGCCGACGACCGGCTTGCGCGGCGCGGCGATGTCGACGCTCACCCCGGGTCGGGCGGGCGGCCAGGCGATCGAGCTCGCCCTGCGCGGACCGAGCCGGGGCATCCTGATCAAGACGATCGTCATCGACCTCCCGCCCGGTGTGGCCGTGAGCTACCCGCGCGCCGACGTACGCCTCGACGGCCCGCCGTACCGCGACCTGCCGACCGCGTCGGTGGTCCTCGTCTCGGTGCCGCGCACCGTGGTCACCGTCCGGGCGATCAGGACCCGGGCCGCGTCGACCACGATCGTGCCGGCCCACCGGCGGATGACCATCGTGCTCAGGGCGAGCGTGGTCACCCCTCGCTCGGCGCCGATCCGGATCTGGCTCTCGCGACTCACGACGCCCGTGCCGGGCAGCTATGCGATCCCGGTGCGGATCGTCGGGCTCCGGGGCGTGCTCTCGGTCGCGGGCACGGCTCGCTACGTCGTCCCGGTGAAGCCGCTCGCGGCGTGCGCCACGACGCGGTCCGCTGGTGCCGTGCGGGCGGAGAACCTGCGCACCGGTTCGACCGCCTGGAGCGAGCTCCCCAGCTATGGGTCGACCATCGCGGGATACGCCGATCGCACGTCGACGGCCTGCGGCCAGAAGGTGGCGCTGCGGGTCTCCTCGAGCTCGTCGTGGTTCTCCGTGTGGGCCTGGCGGCTCGGGGCCTACGGCACCCGAGGAGCCCGCCTGGTCTGGCGGTCCGGTCCGGTGCTCAGCACCCGCCGCGCCGATCCGACGGTCGGTCCGGGTGGCGTGGTGGAAGCCGCCTGGCCGACCGCGGTCAGCATCCCGATCGACGGGTCGTTCACGCCCGGTGCCTATCTGCTGCAGCTGCGGTCCTCCGACGGTGGCCGATCCTTCGTGCCGCTCGTGGTGCGCGACACGGTCGGCACGGCCACGATCGCCGTGCTGCTCTCGACCAACACGTGGCAGGCGTACAACACCTGGGGCGGGGCGAGCTCGTACGGCGGTGGCGGTGGCACCTCCCTCACCCGGGCCCGCGTGGTCTCGCACGACCGGCCGTACCGGTTGCGCGGTGACGGCGACATGCTGAGCGAGGCCATGCCCTTCGTGCGCTGGGCCGAGAGCGTCGGGTTCGACGTCACCTACCTCACCGACGACGATCTCGACGTCGGGGCGCCGGCGCTGGGCACCGCTCGGGCACTGGTCGTCCCCGACCACGGGGAGTACTGGACCAGCGGGATGCGCACCCGGGCCGAGGCGTTCCGCGACCGCGGTGGAAACATCGCCTTCCTCGGTGCCAACAACGTCTACTGGCGACCGCGCCGTGCACCGTCGGCGATCGGACCCGGGCGCCGGCTCGAGATCTACCGCTTCGCCGCCGAGGACCCGGCCGGGGCCGACCCCGCACGGGTGAGCGTCCGGTGGCGCGACGCCCCGATCTCCAACCCCGAGCAGTCGCTGATCGGGTCGCAGTACGTCTGCCTCGGTGCCGACGATGCCTTCGTCGTCACCGGCACGCAGAACTGGCCGTTCACCGGCACCGTCGCCGCGGCCGGGACCCGGCTGGAGCACCTCGGCTACCAGGAGGTCGACCGGGTCTTCGACGACCCGTCCCGCCGGGCCGGCGTGCGGCTGCTCGCGAGCAACACCGCGCGGTGCGCCACCGGGGCGACCACGACCACCTGGGACATCGCCGGGTACGCCGCACCGAGCGGGGCGGGTGTGGTCAACCTGGGCACGCTGGGCTGGACCTGCCACCTCACCGGCAGCTGCGGCTACGCGCGCAACGACCTGCGCACGGTGGACTTCGTCCGCCGGGTGACGGCCAACATCCTCTCGAGGTTCGCGGTGGGTCCCGCGGGAGCCACCGTGGGTGCCGCGGGGGTCGAGTGGACGCCGCCGCCAAGCCCGACACCGACACCGACACCTACACCGACACCGACACCGACACCGACGCTCAGTGAGACGCCCAGCCCGACACCGACGGTGAGCGAGACGCCCACCTCGTCGCCGACGGACACGTCAACGCCGAGTGCGTCGCCGGTCAGCGGGCTGTGACGGACCGGGTGACGTAGGGCTTGTTCAGGCTCCGCCCGATCGGCACGAGCAGCACCCAGGTCTGACCGGGCGCGAGAGTGATCGCGCGACCCTTGGCGTCGATCAACGCGGTGCCCCTGGTCAGTGCGGTGCGGGTCCAGGTGCCGGTCCACCGTGCCCCGTCGCGCAGCACGAGCACCGGTCCCCGCCCGACCGTCTTGAGGATCGGCACGGGGTAGAGCGAGCGGTTGATCCTCGACAAGGTCGAGGCCACGCGCATCACGACGATGTTCTTGGCGGTGAGCGGCTTCCTCGTCTCGCGGTCGATGAGCACCTTCTTGTCGGCGAGCATCACCCAGGCACCGAGCTTGACGCTCCACACCGCCTGCATGGAGGAGTTCGCCGCCCACACCACGCCGAGGGTCGAGGTCCTCGTGCCGGGGACCTTCGGCCGACCGAACGTGAAGCCCATCGCGCGAGCCTTCGTGGCACCGCCGTTGGTGGCGAAGGCCTTGAGGCGCGCGGCGTTGGCGTAGAAGTTGTACGGGTCCTTGCGGGTGGAGTCGAAGGAGTACGAGAGCGGCCGCACGGGCACACCCTTGATCACGGCGCTCTTGCCGAGGTCGAGCACGGTCGTCGAGGCCTTGATCAGCGCCTCGACGGGGGCGTCGGCACCGGCGTAGGCCAGGCCGGCCTTGCCGAACTGGGGGAGCGCGATCAGATCGGTCTCGCGGGCACTGCGCACCGGGCCGACCTTGCCGGGGTAGGCGCTGCCGTAGATCGCGATGAAGCGGGTCCAGCCGCCCTCCTGCTCCTCGACCCAGATCTGGTC
>JANMMN010000257.1:0-2684 GCA_031373405.1 Actinomycetes bacterium | reverse complement strand
ATCGCGATGATCGGCACCGAGGTGCTCGACCTGCTCCGGGCTCGGGAAGGCGCGCACCCGTGACGCTGCTCGAGTCGGCGGCGCGCTTCGGTGCCGCGACGCACGAGCGGCACGTCCGGCGGTGGGTCGCGGCGGTCGTCGTGGGTCTCCTCGTCGTCGGGGGCGCGTGGGCAGTCTGGTTCTCCGGCTGGCTCACTGCTCGTGAGGTGCGCATCGTGGGCGCGGTCAACGTGAGCGCCGATCAGGTGCGACAGGCGGCCGCGGTGCCCGCCGGACAGCAGCTCGCGCGCGTCGATGTCGAGGGGATCGCCGCCCGCGTCGGTCAGATCCCGCGGGTGGCGGCAGTCGAGGTGCGTCGAGGCTGGCCGGATGTGCTCGTGGTCGTCGTCACCGAGCGCGCCCCGCTCGTGGTCGTGCGCGACGGGGCGGAGTACGTCTACCTCGACGCGACGGGGGCGCGCTTCGGCTCCACGAAGACCGTGGGCAAGGGGCTCCCCGTCGTCACGGCGCGCGACGACGATGCGCTCGCCTCGGCGCTCGCCGTGGTCGCCGCCCTGCCGAATGACCTGCGCTCGATCGTCGAGAGCGTCGACGCGCGGACCCTCGACGATGTCGAGCTGGCCCTGCGCACCGGCGCGACGGTGCAGTGGGGGAGCGCGGACCGCTCCGACCGCAAGACCGTGGTGCTCCGGTCGCTGTTGGCGGTGGGTGCGCAGCGCTATGACGTCAGCGCACCCGACCTGCCGACGACGAGGGGCTCACTGTCCACGAAGCGCTGACGGCGTCGACCGCGACGATCAGTCGCGCACGCGGGCGAACAGGGTCGGGAAGACGAGCGACACCTTGGCGGTGAGGTAGTCGCCGTAGGCGCCATCCCACTCGTGCACGCTGGCCCCGTCCCATCGTGCGTCAGCGTCGTCGTCCGGCGCGATGTCGTCGAGGAACACCGAGTCGGGCAGCGGGGTGACGCGTGCGTGCCACGACGGGTCGAGGAACAGCGGGAAGGACATCCGGTCCTGGCCCGAGAGGTTGCGCACCCGGTGCGGGTCAGAGCGGTAGCGACCACGCGTCATCCGGTCGAGCATGTCGCCGACATTGACGACGAAGACGTAGGGATCCGCTGGTACGTCGATCCACTCGCCGTTGCTGCGCACCTGCAGCCCACCGTGATGGTCCTGCGCGAGCAGCGTGATGAGCCCGTATTCGGTGTGCTCACCGACGCCCCATCCGTCGGCGTCACCGGGCGGGTAGTGGAACACGCGGAACAGCACGGTCGGGTCGCCGGTGAGGTGAGCCTCGAACCAGCGCTCGTCGATGCCGAGCCCGAGTGCGATCCCGCGCAGGAGTGCCGCTCCGAGTGCCGCGACCTCGTCGATCCAGCGCAGCACCACCGGACCGAGCTCGGCAGGGGTCGCCGGGAACAGGTTGGCGCCGTGCAGCGCCGTGCCGGCGCGCACGCGCGGGTCGTCGGGAGGCAGCTCGGTGCCGAAGTAGATGCCCTCCTTGCGGTCGGGCTCCCCGGAGGTCAGCTCGGCACCGACAGGAAACCAGCCGCGCCAGGCGGCGCCGGCCCGGTCCATGGAGATGAGGGCCTTCTCGGGCTCGGGCCGGGCGAAGAACTCGCGCGCGAGGGACTCGAGGTCATCGCGCAGCGCGGCGTCGATGCCGTGCCCGGTGACCAGCAGGAAGCCGCTGGAACGACAGGCCTGGTCGAGGATGCGACCCACCGCCAGTCGGGCTTCGAGGTCGGACTCGGGATCGACCAGGGCGCGACGTCGATGAGCGGGAGGAGGGGCACGGGGACAGGCTAGCGACCGTCGGGACCGGGTGCGGACGCGCGGGCAGATCACGGCGCATCCCCGATGCCCTTGTGGGGCAAGGGCATCGGGGATATCAGACGGAGTCCCCGCGACGGACGTCCCGTCCGCGTCTTGCGCGGGCGGGTACTCCCGCCGTAGGTTCACCCCCAACCACAGGATGACATAACTCTTCTCCTCTACTTCAGGGTGAGGGTTGTGTCCCGAACGTGAACCAGCGAAAGGCGTCAGCCGTGGCGACACCCCAGAACTACCTCGCGGTGATCAAGGTCGTCGGGATCGGCGGTGGCGGAGTCAACGCCGTCAACCGCATGATCGAGGTCGGCCTCAAGGGGGTCGAGTTCATCGCCATCAACACCGACGCGCAGGCGCTGCTGATGAGCGACGCCGACGTCAAGCTCGACATCGGCCGTGAGCTCACCCGCGGGCTCGGCGCCGGTGCCGACCCCGAGATCGGCCGGCAGGCAGCCGAGGACCACGCCGACGACATCAAAGAGGTGCTTCAGGGCGCCGACATGGTGTTCATCACGGCCGGCGAGGGTGGCGGTACCGGCACCGGCGCAGCACCGATCATCGCCGAACTGGCGCGCAGCATCGGCGCCCTGGCCATCGGTGTCGTCACTCGGCCATTCAGCTTCGAAGGTCGCCGCCGTTCCGTCCAGGCCGACGCCGGTGTGCAGCGCCTGAAGGAGAAGGTCGACACGCTGATCGTCATTCCCAACGATCGCTTGCTGACCGTCGCCAACGAAAAGACCAGCGTGCTCAACGCATTCAAGATGGCCGACGAGGTCTTGTTGCAAGGCGTGTCGGGCATCACCAACCTCATCACCACCCCCGGTTTGATCAACACCGACTTTGCCGACGTCA
>JANMMN010000232.1:0-2927 GCA_031373405.1 Actinomycetes bacterium | reverse complement strand
CTTCGGATTCCAGCAGAAGACGGTGAACGGCGTCCGGGTCGTCCAGCTCAACGTCAAGGACGCCACGCTCGACCTCGGCGCTCCCTTGGGTTCGGTGACGCTCAACGGCGACCTGCTCATCGGCGGTGGCGGCGTGGCCGGCCAGCTCACCCTCGATGCGGCCCTCAACTTCGGGTCGATCACGTTCAGCGGAGCCTTCAGCCTGCTGGTCAACACCGGGACCGCCGCCGTCGAGCTGCCGGGCACCTTCGCCGTGCTGCCCGACGGCACGCGTCGCCTGCCTGCCGGCTCCTACACCCGCTTCGTCGCCTCCAACGTGACGCTCACCTTCGGCGACAGCACCAGTCTGGCGGGCTCGTTCAGCGTCGAGGTCGCGGCCGCCGCGGGTGGCGCCAAGCGCACCGTCATCGCCGTGGCTGGCGGCACACTGACTCTCGGCGGACTCGCGCTGCTGCGCGGCGTGCAGGGCGTCTTCGTCCTCGGGGCGGGCGGGATCGCGGGCAGCCTCCAGGGCACCATCGACCTCGGCTCGATCCTGCCCGCGGGCGTGACCATCGCCGGCACCTTCGGGCTCGCGGTCAACCGGACCACTGCCCGCGTCGTCGAGACCGTGACGCTCGGCGGCCAGACCTTCTCCGTGGACGTGCAGAAGGGCCCCTACGTCCGGGTCTTCGGCACCGGCGCGACGCTGGCGGTCTTCGGTCAGCGGCTGTCCGCGGACATCGCCTTCGAGCAGTCGGCGACGGCCGGTCCCGACGGGCTGTTCGGTACGTCGGACGACCTGAGCAGCACTGTGCTGGCGATCGCCAACGGCAGCCTGTCACTCGGTGACGGCACCACCGACATGGTGAGCCTCACCCAGGTCAAGGGCGCTCTCGTGCTGCGCGGGGCGGGTGCCACGCGGGCGATGTCCGGCAACCTTGCGGCAGTCGTCGTCGTCAACATCCCGGGGGTGTCCCTCACCGGCAGCCTGGCGCTCGAGATCAACACTCTGGCCGGCCCGGCCGAGGCCCTCACCGTCAAGGTCGGCAGCGAGACGATCGTGGTCGCCACAGGCGGTGCCAAGCGCCTGCGCGTCGGCGGCACCGGTGTCCAGCTCGTTATCGCCGGCCAGCGCCTCGGCGGTGACTTCTACGTCGAGCAGCTCACAGTCGGCACCCGACGCATCGTCAAGATCGCCCTGGCGAACGTCACGGCGTTCTTCGGCCAGGCGGGCACCACGCCGCGCGGGCTCGTCATCTCCGCCGGCTCGGGCGCGGTGCTGCTCACGCCCGAGGGCGTGGCCGTCGACATCAGCGCGACGATGACGTTCGTCGGTCTGGAGGACGTCCCGCTCACCGTCTCCGCGCCGATCAAGCTCCAGATCAACACGGTTCCGGCCGCGGTGGTCGACAGCGCGCTCGGGCTCGACCTCCCCGCCGGCAAGTTCATCCGCGTGCAGCTCGGCAGTACCGGTACGCCGTTCGCTATCTCTCTGTTCGGCCAGGAGCTCAGCGGCGTCTTCGTCTTCGAGCAGGTGAGCGCCGCCGGGCTCGACGGCACGCTCGGCACCACCGACGACACGACGTCGCTCCGCATCCAGATCAGTGATGTGAACCTGTTCGTCGGGCTGCCCGACAAGTCGATCGGTGTCAGCGTCACGGGCGGGAGCGCCCTGCTCCTCATCACCCCGGACGGTTTCGCCGGCCGGATCAGCGGGACCGCCACCCTGCTCCTCGGCGCAGGACTGACTGCTCCGCAGGCGACCATCACGGTCGAGCTCAACTCGATGGCGCGCACCGTCGGCACCAAGCTGCTGCCGATCACGGTCGACGAGAAGTTCGTCCTCGACGGAGTCGTCTCGACGCTGTCGCTCCCGGCCGGTCCCTACCTCAAGGTGTCGGTCACCGGCCTGGTCCTGGACATCGGTGGTCAGCGTCTGACGACCGACCTCAGCGTCGAGCGGGCGACGACCGGCCTCGGGCCTGACGGCTCGGTCCGGACCGGCGACGATGTCGTCGTCACCCGGCTACGGCTCTCCAACGTGTCGCTGCGGCTCGGCTCGGCCCAGCGCGACTTCGTCCTGATCACCAACGGCAGCGGATCCTTCGACCTGCTCCCGCCCGGATCGGGCGGCTCGGTCAAGGGCGGCATCGCCGGCTTCCTCACGGCCACCGTTGCCGTCGACATCCCCGGCGTGGCGGTGTCCGGCACGTTCAGCGTGCGGCTCAACACGCTGTCGACGACCCAGACGGTCGACGGCAAGGCGATCACGGCCGGGATCACCGTGATCGGCGAGAACGTCAGCGTCGTCGTCGCCGGCCAGTCCCTCACCGGCGGGTTCAGCTTCTCCAAGACGCCGGCTCCGGCGAGCAAGCTCGAGCTGGTGCTCACCAATGTCAAGCTGCGGCTAGGCAACGGCACGACGACCTTCGTCACGCTGACTGTCAACGGCAGCATCGAGATCGCCCCGAACGGGATGGCGGCCGACGTCCTCGGGTCGCTCGAGCTCAACCCCTCGCTGTCCAGCTCCTTCTCGCTGACCGATGCAGCCGTGAAGCTGCAGCTGAGCACCAAGACCGGCCCCGGGACCGTCGCTCCGTTCATGAGGATCCAGGTTGGTGTCGGCTCCCCGGTGACGCTCACCGTGATGGGGCAGCAGCTCAAGGCCATGGTGCTGTTCGAGCAGACCACGGCGAAGGATGGGACCAGGGTCGTCAAGGTCGGCTTCAGCCAAGTCTCGCTCTTCCTCGGCGACCCGGGTGCTGACGGAGTGGTCGACGGGCCTGCGCTGAGCGACACCACGATCGACGACGAGGGCGTGGCTCTGCAGGGCGGTCAGGGCTTCATCCTGCTGACCTCGGCCGGGCTGGCAGGCAGGTTCAGCGGCGCCTTCTCGCTCACCCCGGCACTCGCGGCGAGGATCAACGTCGACCTCTCGGCCCGCG
>JANMMN010000230.1:0-14212 GCA_031373405.1 Actinomycetes bacterium | reverse complement strand
GGGGGGCCTGGCGGGGGCGGGGCGGGGGGTGGGGCGCGGGTGGGGTGGCCCTCCGGCGCCACACCGGCGCCGTCAGCCCTTGAAGGCGACTGCGGTGTCCTTGCAGATCGTCGAGGCGAACTCGGCGATCGTCTTCTTGCCCGACATCACCGCGGTGACCGAGTCACCGGAGATCTTGTCGAACTCGGGCCAGTTGCCCTTCCAGAGCGGACCCTCGGGCACGGGGTTGTTGGTGATGCCCTCGACGAACGCCTGGTTGTTGGTGGGCGGCGTGAACTTGAGGAACGAGCTGATCACGTCGTCACCCTTGCGCGACGGGATGTTCGCACCCAGCGAGGCGATCTTGTTCTGGACCTCGGCGGAGGTGAGCTCCTTGACGAGCTTCACCGCTGCCTCGGGGTTCGCCGTCTTGGCGTTGACGACGTACGCACCCCAGAACTGCCAGCCCTTGCCGGGGGCGGGTCCGGACGGGGCTGCGACGACGTCCCAGCCGAAGTCCTTGATCTCGCGGGTGCCGGGGGTCGCCCAGCGGCCGTTGAGGAACATGCCGACCTTGCCGGACTTGAACGGCGGCTCGGCATCTTCACCGAACTTGACCGCGTAGCCCTTGTCATAGATCGACTTGAAGAAGGTCAGGCCCGCGATCGAGCCGGCCGAGTCGAGGTTGCACGCGGTGCGGTCCTCGTTGAAGAAGCTGCCACCACCGGAGTTGACGAAGTAGCCCCAGTTGGCCCACCAGCCGCCGGCGCCGAAGCCCTTGACGCCGGCTCCGCCCTTCTCGGTCATCTTCTGGGCGACCTCGGCGAACTTCTCCCACGTCCACTTGCCGTTCTTGGCGAGCTCGCGCGGGTCCTCGGCACCGGACTTGTCCAGCAGGTCGAGGTTGAGGTAGAGCGCGAACGTCGAGACGTCGCGCGGGATGCCCCAGAGGAAGTTCTCCGCCGGCTGACCCGTGGCCGGGTCGACCGCCAGTGAGGCGATCGGACCGTCGTAGAAGTCGGCCTTGTTGAGCTCCTGCGCCTTCGCCTGGTCGGCGAAGTTCAGGATCAGGCCCGCCTTGGCGAAGTCGGCGACGTCAGTTCCGGGGATCCAGAAGACGTCCGGCGCTGTGCCGGCTGCCAGCTCGGTCTTGAGCTTGTCCTGGTAGGGCGAGCCCTCGGAGTTGCCTGCCTGGTACGTCAGCTTGAGGCCGACGCCCTTCTCGGTGATCGTCTTCGACACCGACGCGTAGACGTCGGCCTCGGCCTGGTTGTCGGGGCGCGTGCGCCACGAGAGTGCGACGGCCTCGGTGGTGCTGGCGGACGGCGAGCCCGACGTCGACGCACCGCCGCCGTCGGACGTGCTGGCGCAGGCGCTCAGGGCAAGCGCGACACCGATGGTCGCGACGACCGATGTGCGGATCCTCATGTTTTCCCTTTCCTTCTCGACCCGCCTCCGACATCCGGAGTACGGGTGACTTCGTGACGCCGGCCGGCGCCACGGAAGCGTGTTATTCGGTGTGCGCGACGTCGACGTCGAGACCGGCCGCCACGAGCTGCGCCACGATGTCGGGATCGGCGGTGGAGTCGGTGACCAGCAGGTCGACGTCGGTGAGCGCGCAGACGCGGGCGACCTCGACCTCGCCGAGCTTGGTGCCGTCGGCGACAACCACTGCTCGTCGGCTGGCCCGGACCATGGCTCGCTTGATCTCGGCCTCGGCGACGTTGCGGTTGGTGACCCCGCCGGTGGCATCGACGCCGTTGCAGCCGATGAAGGCGAGGTGGGCGGTCAGCTGCTCGAGCAGGAGGGTCGCGTAGGGGTTGACCAGTGAGTGCTGCAGCGGTCGGACCGTGCCGCCGCTGACGATCACCGAGATGCGGTCCGAGGCCGCCTCGAGGCGCATCGCGACGTTGAGCGCGTTGGTGACGATCGTGACGTCGCGCAGGTCGCGGCGCAGCATCAGCGCCTCGGCGATGGCGGTCGTGGTCGAGCCGACATCGAGCACGACGACGTCGCCCGTGGACACCAGAGCCGCCGCGCGGGTGCCGATCGCGACCTTCTCGCGCGCCTGCTCGGCCGCACTCAGCTCGAGGGACTTCTCGGCCACCCCGAGCGAGACGGGGACGGCGCCGCCGCGCACGCGTCGCAGCTGCCCGAGGGCCTCGAGCGCGGCGAGGTCCGAGCGCACGGTCACGGTCGAGACGCCGAAGTGCCCGGCCAGGTCGGTGACCCGGGTGAAGCCCGCGGACTCGACGAGATCGGCCATCCGCCGGTGCCGCAGCTCGGCCGGGACGCCCGTCTCACCAACCGCCGCGAGGCGCCGACCCGGGCGCGCCAGGTGCGGCGAGGACGGGTCGGCGGGGGTCATGGGAGCACCATGTCCCGGTTACGGTTCCCTGGCAATGCTTTCGTCGTCTTTCGGAAACCCATCGTTATCGAATGGAAACGAAAACCGGGAGGATTCGGGCGAAACGGGCCACGGTCGGGATCGGCGCGGCAACTGCGGCGCCGCACCCGGTCGGTGCCGCCCCGTTAGGATCGCCCGCATGGACGACCATCCGCGGACGCGGACGTGAGCGAGTTCCTCGTCAACCTCGGCGTCGTGCTGGTGTTCACGCTCGTCGGAGGGTTCTTCGCCGCGGCCGAGATCGCCCTGGTCTCGCTGCGGGAGAGCCAGATCCACCGACTCGTCGTGGAGCGCGGCAAGCGCGGGGAGAAGCTCGCGGCCCTCGCGGCCGACCCCAACCGCTTCCTCGCCGCCGTGCAGCTCGCGGTCACCATGGCGGCGTTCCTCTCGGCCGGTTTCGGCGCCTCCCAGATGTCGCCCCAGGTCGCGCCGCTGCTCGTCGACCTCGGGCTCTCGCAGGGCGTTGCCGACGCCGCTGCCTTCGTCCTGGTGACCGTGCTCCTGGTCTACCTCTCGCTGGTGCTCGGTGAGCTGACCCCCAAGCGCCTCGCTCTGCAGCGCGCGGAGAGCGTGGCGGTGGCGGTGGCGGGCCTGGTCGACGCGCTGGCGCGGGTCACGCGGCCGTTCATCGCGTTGCTGTCCGTCTCCACCGACCTCGCCGTCCGGGCGCTCGGCGGGGATCCCCAGGCCAACAAGGAGCGGATCAGCGAGGACGAGCTGCGCGGCATACTCGCGGCGCAGGCGAGCCTGTCCCCCCAAGAGCGCGAGCTCATCGACGACGTGTTCGAGGCAGGCGAGCGCGAGGTGCGCGAGGTGATGGTGCCGCGGACGGAGGTCGAGTTCCTCGACGCCACGACACCGGCGTACAAGGCCGCCCGGCTCGTGGTCGACCTCCCGCACTCGCGCTACCCGGTCTTCCGCGGCTCTCAGGACGACGTGATCGGCTTCGTGCACATCCGCGACATCCTCGCCCCGGACATCGCCGAGCGCGGGATCCGGGTCGGCGACCTGGTGCGCGAGATCGTCATGCTGCCCGGCTCCAAGCGCGTGCTGCCGGCGATGTTCGAGATGCGGGCGAGCGGTGCCCACCTCGCGATCGTGGTCGACGAGTACGGCGGGACCGCGGGCATCGTGACGCTGGAGGACCTTGTGGAGGAGCTCGTCGGCGACATCAGGGACGAGTACGACGTGGCGGAGCGTGCGCCGCGTCTGCCCGGCGCCGACCTCGAGGTCGACGGGCTCCTCAACCTGGAGGACTTCGCGGACGAGGTGGGGATCGAGCTGCCCGAGGGACCGTATGAGACGGTGGCCGGCTTCGTGACCGCCGAGCTCGGTCGACTGCCCGAGGTCGGGGAGTCGGTGCCGGTCGCCGGGCACGTGCTCACGGTGATCGAGCTCGACGGCCGACGGGTGGCACGGGTGCGGCTGACCCGCAGGGAGCTCCCCTCCCCACCGGATGCCGGCGGCGGGCCGGCCGACAACGGCTCGGCGGAGACCGACCCCGCGGTGGGAGGATCCACGACATGAGTGACATGCCCCGTGTCCTGTCCGGGATCCAGCCGACCGCCGGCTCCTTCCAGCTCGGCAACTACCTCGGCGCCGTACGCACCTGGGTCGACCTGCAGCAGGGGCACGACGCCTTCTACATGGTCGTCGACCTGCACGCGATCACGGTCGAGCAGGACCCGGCCGAGCTGCGGACCAACATCGCGCTCGCCTACGCCCAGATCATCGCGGCGGGCGTCGACCCGTCCGCCTCGACGCTGTTCGTGCAGAGCCATGTGCCCGAGCATGCGCAGCTCGGCTGGGTGATGCAGTGCCTCACGGGTTTCGGTGAGGCGTCGCGGATGACCCAGTTCAAGGACAAGTCGGCCCGCAGCGGTTCCGACCACGCCTCCGTCGGGCTGTTCACCTACCCGATCCTGCAGGTCGCCGACATCTTGATCTACCAGGCCGACGGCGTCCCCGTGGGCGAAGACCAACGCCAGCACCTCGAGCTCACGCGCGACCTCGCCCAGCGGTTCAACCGCCGCTACGGCCAGACCTTCACCGTGCCCACGCCGCTCATCGTGAAGGAGACGGCGAAGATCCTCGACCTGGCGGACCCTGCGGCGAAGATGAGCAAGTCGCTGCCGCACGGCGCGGTCTTCCTGCTCGACGACCCACGGGCGATCACCAAGCGGATCATGTCGGCCGTGACCGACAGCGAGACCGAGATCCGCTTCGACCCGGTGGCCAAACCTGGGGTGTCCAACCTGCTCACCATCCTCGCGACGCTGACGAACCGCGACGTCGAGACCGTGGTCACGGCGTACGACGGGCAGGGCTACGGCGCGCTGAAGACCGACACCGCGGCGGCCGTCGTGGACTTTGCCGAGCCCTTCGCCGCCCAGGTGCGCGAGCTCGTCTCCGACCCGGCCGATCTGCACCGGCTGATGGCCGAGGGCGCCGCCAAGGCACGCCACGTCGCCGCCACGACGCTCGCGACCGTCTACGACCGGCTCGGCCTCATCGGGATCGGCGGATAGTGGGCTCTGCCCTGATCGGGGTGGCGCTCGCCGTCCCCGATCCCTGGGGCGCCGAGCTGGAAGGCTGGCGCGCGTCCTTCGGCGATCCGCAGGCCGCGTCGATCCCGGCGCACATCACCCTGCTCCCGCCCACCCACGTCGGGGGTGATGCGCTGGAGGTGGTCGAGTCGCACCTGCGCTCCGCCGCGGGAGCAACCGCGCCCTTCGCCGTGCACCTGCGTGGCACCGGCACCTTCCGCCCGGTCTCGCCGGTGGTGTTCGTCGCCCTGGCCGCGGGCATCGCTGACTGCGAGCGGCTGGAGGCCGCGGTGCGCAGCGGCCCGCTCGTTCGCGAGGTCGGCTTCCCCTACCACCCGCACGTGACCGTGGCGCACGACCTGCCCGACGACAGGCTCGACGACGCCTTCGAGCGGTTGGGGGGCTTCTCGGCCAGGTTCACGGTCGATGCCTTCGCGCTCTACCTGCACGGCGAGGACGGCATCTGGAACGTGCACCGGCGGTTCGAGCTCGACGGGTGACGGCGCACCCACCCGCGGATCAGCCTCCGGGGCGGATCACGCGGACGTTGCCGCCGTCTCGCGGTCGCGGTCGCGGCGTCGCCGGCGCGTCGACGACGACCGGCACAGGCACAGGCACCGGCACCGGCTCCTGATCGAGCGACGCGGGCGCCGGTCGCGGGTCGGGTGCGGCGGTGGCGGGGGTCACCTCGACCCGTCGCCCCGGCGTGCTGACCACGACCGAGGAGGTTCGTGCTGCCGCCGGGCGTGCCGTCGCGCGTCGCGGCGTCGTCACACCGGTGGCCTCAGGGAGCACGGGGGCGTCGGGCAGGACGGTGGCGGCGACCGCTGCGGGTGCGTGGTCGGTCGTGGCCGGCCCGGAGCGGGTCCGACGTCCGAGGGCGAGGTACGTCGCGCCGGCGATGCCCAGCGCACCGAGCAACCACAGCAGCCAGCCCGAGCCCGTGCCCGTCGATGACGAGTCAGGGGTGCCTCCGCTCGCCGTGGTGCCCTGGCCCCCGCCGGCCGAGCTGCCCGGTGCCGGCACCGCCCCGTCGGGGAGCGGGTCCACCAGCTCCCCGACGGGGGTCACCTTGCCGAGGTTGGCGAAACCCCACGTGAGCAGCGCCTTCGCCGCGGCTTCCGTCGGCTGGCCGATCTGGAGCATCGTCACGGCCAGGGTGTGGCCGTCGCGGGTCGCGGCGCCCCAGAAGGTGCGCTTGGCGAGGGTGGTGAAGCCGGTCTTGCCACCGACCGCGCCGGGGAACCGGCGCAGCAGGAGGCGGTTCTGGGTGTAGATCTTGTAGGTCGAGCGCTTGGCACCCTCGGCGACCGGCTTGCCCGGGAAGCTGTAGCTGACCGCCTTGGTGAGCGCGCGGAAGTCCTCGTTGGCCATCGCTGCGCGTGCGATGAGCGCGAGGTCGTAGGCGCTCGTGAGCTGGCCGTCCGCGTCGAGGCCGCTGGCGTTGCGCACGGTCGTGTCGTTGGCCTGCAGCGTGGCGGCGACCCGCGTCATGTCGGCGGCGGTGGCGGCCATCCCGCCGTTCGCGTTGGCCAGCGCGGCGGCGGCATCGTTGCCGCTGGGCAGCAGCAGCCCGTGCCAGAGGTCCCACACGGTGTACGTCGCCCCGGGCACGAGCCCGACGTGGCCGCCGTCGGCACGCGCCTCCTTGTCGGTGACGGTGTGGACGGTGGCACGGTCGAGCCGGGGCAGCAGGGCGAGCGCGGTGAGGGTCTTGAGCGTGCTCGCCGGACGGCCCAGCCGGTGGGGTGCCTTGGCGGCGAGCACCTCGCCGGTGGTCAGGTCGGCCAGCACCCAGGACTCCGCGACCACGGGCGGCAGCGCGGTCGCCCCGGTGAGGGGACGCACGACGACGCCCGTGGAGGCGAGATCGGGACCGCCGATGACGTCCGGGCCGACGGCGTACGCCGGTGCCGCAGCCGTCACGCCGATCGCCACCGTGACCAGCACGGCGGCAGCGCGGCGGAGCGACGGCGGCATGCCGACGAGGGTAACCCGGCGGGCGGTGCACCGGTGCCCCTCTCGTGGGTGTGCGGACGCTCACACCGGGCACCCCACGCCTCGGTCGAGGTGCTCCCACGGCTAGCGTGAGCCTGCAGGACGGCGAGCGCGGAGGGGACCAGTCATGGCACGCCAGACGGAGTCGGGGCTTGCGTTCCAGCCCGTGTACGGACCCGGCGACCTCGACGGATGGGACCCGGCCGAGCGGCTCGGCGAGCCCGGCGCCTACCCGTTCACCCGGGGTGTCTATCCCTCGATGTACACCGGTCGGCCCTGGACCATGCGTCAGTACGCCGGGTTCGGCACCGCGGCGGAGTCCAACGCGCGCTACCACCAGCTCATCGCAGCCGGCACGACCGGCCTCTCGGTCGCCTTCGACCTGCCGACCCAGATGGGCTACGACTCCGACCACCCGCTCGCCCACGGCGAGGTGGGCAAGGTCGGGGTGGCGATCGACTCGATCGAGGACATGCGGACCCTGTTCGGGGGGATCCCGCTCGGCGAGGTCTCCACCTCGATGACGATCAACGCACCTGCCGCGGTGCTGCTGCTGCTCTACCAGCTCGTGGCCGAGGAGCAGGGTGTGCCGGCATCGGCGCTCACGGGCACGATCCAGAACGACGTGCTCAAGGAGTACATCGCCCGCGGCACCTACATCTACCCGCCGGCGCAGTCGCTTCGGCTCACCACCGACATCTTCGGCTACTGCCGCGAGGAGCTCCCGCGCTGGAACACCATCTCCATCTCCGGCTACCACATGGCCGAGGCGGGGGCGACGCCCGCGCAGGAGATCGCCTTCACCCTCGCCGACGGGATCGAGTACGTCCGCGCGGCCGTGAGCTCAGGCATGGACGTCGACGAGTTCGCGCCTCGGCTCGCGTTCTTCTTCGTCTCGCGCACGACGTTGCTCGAGGAGGTCGCGAAGTTCCGCGCGGCCCGCCGGATCTGGGCCAAGGTCATGAAGGAGACGTTCGGGGCCAAGAACCCCAAGAGCCTGATGCTCCGCTTCCACACCCAGACCGCCGGCGTCCAGCTCACCGCACAGCAGCCCGAGGTGAACCTCGTCCGGGTCGCGGTCCAAGGGCTCGCCGCCGTGCTCGGCGGCACGCAGTCGCTGCACACCAACTCCTTCGACGAGGCGATCGCCCTGCCGACCGTGAAGGCCGCTCGGCTCGCGCTGCGCACCCAGCAGGTGCTGGCCTACGAGACCGACGTGACCGCCACCGTCGACCCCTTCGCGGGCTCGTACGTCGTCGAGTCGCTCACCGACGAGGTCGAGGCGGCCGCGCTCGAGCTCATGCGCCAGGTCGAGGACATGGGCGGCGCGGTGGCCGCGATCGAGCGCGGCTTCCAGAAGTCGGAGATCGAGCGGTCGGCGTACGCCATCGCCCTGCAGATCGACTCCGGCGAACGGGTCGTGGTCGGCCTGAACAAGTTCACGGTCGACGAGGAGGAGCACTACGAGCCGCTCCGCGTCGACCCCACGATCGAGGACACCCAGAAGGCGCGGCTGGCGGCGCTGCGAGCCGGTCGCGACCAGGGCGCCGTCGACGCCGCGCTCGCCGCGGTGCGCGCGGCGGCCGCAGGCACGGACAACGTGCTGTATCCGATGCGGGACGCGCTCCGGGCGCACGCGACCGTCGGCGAGGTGTCCGACGCCCTGCGCGAGGTGTGGGGCCTCTACGTCCCGGCCGACGTCTTCTAGAGCGGCCGCCCGCTCAGCTCCAGGCGGGCAAGAAATGGTCCAGACCGTTCACCTGGGTCACGGATAGGTTGCGGACGTCCGCTCACGCAGGGGTCCGCGGGCAAACGGCCTTCCTGTCGGACTAGGGTCGGAGTGAATCTTCTCCGGTAATTCCACCGGGGTCACAGGAAGAAGGAGCCTCCCTTGTTGAAGGGCCTCAAGGTCGCCACTGTCCTCGCAGCCGGGGCGCTCGCCCTCGCCGCCTGCGGCAGCAGCACCAGCAGCAGCTCGTCCACCCCGGCCGCGTCCGGCAGCGGGTCCGCCTCCAGCTCGGCACTCCCGGGTGCCGGCATGAAGGTCGGCATGGCCTACGACATCGGTGGCCGCGGTGACAAGTCGTTCAACGACTCGGCCGCCAAGGGCCTCGACCAGGCGAAGACCGAGCTCGGTGTCGAGACGAAGGAGCTCTCAGCAGTCCCGAACGAGACCGACGCCCAGAAGGTGGCGCGTCTCACGCTGCTCGCCCAGGGTGGCTACAACCCCGTGATCGCCGTGGGCTTCGCCTACGAGAAGGCGCTGACCACGGTCGCGGCCAAGTTCCCGAAGGTCTCGTTCGCGATCGTCGACAGCACCGCGGTCAAGGCGCCCAACGTCGCGGGTCTCGAGTTCGCTGCCAACGAGGCCTCGTACCTCGTCGGCGTCATCGCCGCCCAGGCATCGAAGAAGAAGAACGTGGGCTACATCGGCGGTGTCAACGTGCCGCTGCTGATCTCGTTCCAGAAGGGCTACGAGGCTGGCGTCAAGGCCACCGTCGCCGACACGACCGTCCAGGCGAAGTACCTCACCCAGCTCCCCGACTTCACTGGCTTCAACGACCCGGCGAAGGGCAAGGCCGTTGCGGCCGGCATGTACGACGGCGGCGCGGACGTCATCTACGCCGCGGCCGGCGGCTCCGGCTCCGGCGTCTTCACGGCGGCCCTCGCTGCCGGCGGATGGGCGATCGGTGTCGACTCCGACCAGTACCTCTCGGCCGACCCGGCCGTGCAGGGCAAGGTCCTCACGTCGGCGCTCAAGAACGTGAACGTGTCCGTGTTCGATGTCATCGACGCCTTCGTCAAGGGCACGCCGCTGGCCGGTACGCAGACCTACAACCTCGCCAACGAGGGTGTCGGCTACTCCAAGTCCAACTCCGCTGTCCAGCCGTTCGAGGCCAAGGCGGACGAGGCAGCCAAGGCCATCATCGCGGGCACCATCAAGGTCCCCAGCTGATCGTCTGACAGGCATGATCTGCCACGGCTCCGGCTCGGACGCGATAGCGTCCGGGCCGGAGCCAGTTCCAGACCGCAGGAGGCAGTCATCAGCACCAAGGCCGCGGAGAGCGACGCCGTCGTCGTGCTGCGAGGCATCACGAAGACGTTCCCCGGCGTCCGCGCCAACTACGACATCGACATCAGCGTCCGACGTGGCACGGTGCACGCCATCGTGGGCGAGAACGGTGCCGGCAAGTCGACCTTGATGAAGACGCTCTACGGCATGCACCGACCCGACAGCGGCACCATCGAGATCGACGGGCAGGCGGTCACGCTCCGGTCACCTTCGGACGCGATCGCGCGCGGTGTCGGCATGGTGCACCAGCACTTCCAGCTCGCTGACAACTTCACGGTCCTCGAGAACGTCATCCTCGGCGACGAGCCGACGAGCTCGGGCGTGATCCGGATGGCCGAGGCGCGGGAGCGCATCGAGAAGATCGGTGCCGACTACCGGCTCTCGGTCGACCCGGACGCCCTCGTGGAGGACATCGGTGTCGGTGACCGCCAGCGCGTCGAGATCATCAAGGTTCTCTACCGCGGCTGCCGCACGCTCATCCTCGACGAGCCGACCGCCGTGCTCGTCCCGCACGAGGTCGAGCAGCTGTTCTCCGCTCTGGCCGAGCTCAAGAGCCAGGGCCTCACCGTCATCTTCATCTCGCACAAGCTCGACGAGGTGCTCGCCGTCGCCGACGAGATCACGGTGATCCGCGGCGGCACGACGGTGAGGACTGTGCGGCCCAGCGAGGTGACCGCCCGCGGGCTCGCCGAGCTCATGGTCGGCAGTGAGCTACCGTCGCCGGAGACCCGCGAGTCGACGGTCACCGACATCACGGTGCTCGACGTCGAGGGGCTCACACTCGCCAGTGACACCGGCCGGCTGCTGCTCGACGACATCGCACTCACCATCCACTCCGGCGAGGTCCTCGGGATCGCCGGGGTCGAGGGCAACGGGCAGGCCGAGCTCGTCGAGACGATCATGGGCATGCATGACCCGGTCGCGGGCCGGGTGCGGCTCGGCGACGAGGACATCACCTCGTGGACCACGAGAGCCAGGCGCGAGGCCGGCATGGCCTACATTCCCGAGGACCGCAGCCGGCACGGACTGCTGCTCGAGGCCAGCCTGTGGGAGAACCGCGTGCTCGGGCACCAGACCGAGAAGCCCAACGCCCGCGGCCAGCTCATCGACCGCAAGGGCGCGCGCGCCGACACCCAGCGCATCGTCGAGGAGTACGACGTCCGTACCCCGAGCATCGACGTGATGGCCTCCGCGCTCTCGGGTGGCAACCAGCAGAAGCTGATCGTCGGTCGTGAGATGAGCGGCAACCCCCGTGTGCTCATCGCGGCGCACCCCACCCGAGGGGTGGACGTCGGAGCCCAGGCGGCGATCTGGGACGAGATCCGCAGGGCGCGCACGGCCGGCCTGGGCGTGCTGCTGATCTCGGCCGACCTCGACGAGCTGATCGGGCTCTCCGACAGCATCAAGGTGCTGCTGCGTGGCCGGCTGGTCGGGGACGCCGATCCACGGACCGTCACGCCGGAGCAGCTCGGATCCGCGATGACCGGTGCCGGAGGTGCGCAACCGTGAGGAAGTTCCTGCTGACAGTGGCGGCGCCGATCCTTGCGCTGGCCTTCGCCGTGATCGTCACCTCGGCGATCCTGCTCGCCTCCGGCCACTCACCGCTCGAGGCCTACAGGCAGATGTGGGACTACGGCACCCAGCCCGACAGCCTCGTGCTCACGCTCAACCTGTCGACGACGTACTACATCGCGGCCGTGGCCGTCGCGATCGGCTTCAAGATGAACCTGTTCAACATCGGCGTCGACGGGCAGTACCGCCTCGGCGCGCTGTTCGCTGCCTACGTCGGAGGCTCCGTCGCGCTTCCCGCGGTGCTCCACGTCGCACTGATCATGGTGGTCGCCATGGCTGTCGGTGCGATGTGGGCCGGTGTGGCCGCGGTGCTCAAGAACCGGCGCGGGGTCAGCGAGGTCATCTCGACGATCATGCTCAACTACATCGCGACGGGCGTGATCGCCTTCATGCTCACCACGGACCGGCTGGCCGTGATGGAAGAGGGCAGCAACAACATCGGCACGCCGCCGATCCCCCCGAGCGGTCAGGTGCCGGGGTTCGACGTGATCCCGGGGGCGAGCTCGGTCGTCCACGGGCTGCTCCTGCTCGCCGCCGCCGTCGGCGTCGGGTACTGGTGGCTGCTGAGCCGGACCCGGTTCGGCTTCGACCTTCGCGCGACAGGGCTCTCGCCGACCGCGGCGGTCGCGAGCGGCGTCAACGTCAAGCGCATGGTCCTCTACGTCATGCTGATCTCGGGGGCCCTCGCCGGTCTGATCGGCTTGCCCCAGCTGCTCGGGGAGTCGCACGCCTACAGCCTGGACTTCCCGGCCGGCCTCGGCTTCACCGGGATCGCGATCGCCCTGCTGGGGCGCAACAGCCCGATCGGCATCGTCTTCGGCGCGCTGCTCTGGTCGTTCCTTGACGTATCTCGTCAGATCCTCGACCTCGAGGGCGTGTCGAAGGAGATCGTCACGATCATGCAGGGCATCGCCGTGCTGTCGGTCGTCATCGCCTACGAGATCGTCCGGCGCTACGGCATCGCCGCGCAGCAACGCGAGGTGGGCAACCAGCTCGCGGCCGACCGGGAGCCCGCGGGAGCGTCCGCATGAGCGACCCGACACGGGGGACGAAGCTCGGCCTCCCCACACCCGGCGAGGCGCTCGGCTCCCTCGCGCTGCAACGCCGCAAGGTCCGGCTCTCCGGCTGGCGGCTGGCCCTGCTTCTCGCCGGGCTCATCGCCCTGCTGTCGTTCGTCCGGATCGTCACCGGTGCTCAACAGATCGACTCCGCGGGCACCATCGCCGCCGCCGTCGGCCTCGCCATCCCCATCGGCCTCGCCGGCCTGGGGGGTCTCTGGTCGGAGCGAGCAGGTGTGGTCAACATCGGACTCGAGGGCATGATGATCCTCGGCACGTGGGGCGCCGGCTGGGCCGGCACGACCTACGGTCCCTGGTGGGGACTCGTCGCGGGCACCGCGTTCGGCGCGCTGGGAGGGCTTCTCCACGCCGTCGCCACGGTGACGTTCGGGGTCGACCAGATCGTCTCGGGTGTCGCGATCAACCTCCTCGGCCTCGGGGTGACGCAGTACCTCTCGGCACTGGTCTGGCCGGGGCAACCGACGCAGTCCCCTCAGATCCCGCCGCTGCCGACGCTGACCCTGCCCGGGATCTCGGAATGGGCAGCATCCGTGGCCGACCAGGGCTGGTTCTTCGTCTCGGACGTCGCGAGCGTCGTGGAGGCGATCACCACCGACCTGCCCTACACCACGCTCATCGCCGTCGCCCTGCTGCCGCTCACGTTCTTCCTGCTCTGGCGCACGGCCTTCGGCCTGCGGCTCCGTTCCTGCGGGGAGGCGCCGTACGCCGCCGAGTCGCTCGGCGTCAACGTCTACCGCTACAAGTACGTCGCCGTGGTGACGTCAGGTGGGCTCGCCGGTTTCGGTGGAGCCATCCTCGCTGCGGTGCTCGCGGGCATCTATCGCGAGGGCCAGACCGGTGGTCAAGGCTTCATCGGACTCGCCGCCATGATCTTCGGCAACTGGCGGGTCGGGGGGCTGGCGTCCGGGTCGTTGTTGTTCGGCTACACCCAGGCGATGCAGCTCCGGAGCGGAGACGCCGTGCACGCGCTGCTCCTGGTGATCGCGATCGGCCTCGTGATCTTCGCGGCGTGGCTGCTCTACCGCCGTAAGGTCACCAGCGGTCTCGTGTCCCTCGCCGTGTCAGGCCTCGTCTTCCTCTGGTACCTCTCCTCGGACACCGTGCCCGAGCAGGTCTCTTACGTCACGCCCTACGTCGCCACGCTGCTGGTGCTGTCGCTGGCGTCGCAACGACTCCGGATGCCGGCCGCCGACGGCCGTCCGTACGTCAAGGGACAGGACCATTAGCGACGCCGCTGCCGAGGTCGACTGGGACGCGCTGCGCGCCGCCGCGGTCGAGGTCATGGGTCGCGCCTATGCGCCGTACTCGAGGTTCCGGGTCGGCGTCGCCGGCCTCGTCGACGACGGCCGGATCGTCGTCGGGTGCAACGTCGAGAACGCGGCGTACGGAGTGGCACTGTGCGCGGAGTGCGGCATGGTCTCCTCGCTGCACGCCTCCGGTGGCGGACGGCTCGTCGCGGTCGCCTGCGTCGATGCGAACGGCGACCCACTGATGCCGTGCGGGCGCTGCCGGCAGCTGCTGTGGGAGAACGGTGGCCCCGCCTGCCAGGTGATGTCGC
>JANMMN010000211.1:0-6575 GCA_031373405.1 Actinomycetes bacterium | reverse complement strand
GCAGCACTGCCCATCGGCGCCGTCGAGCTCACGATCACCGCAGGCTCGTTCAAGAACCTCGACGTCGCCTCCGCCGGCGCGACCATCGCCGGCGCGCTCAACCTGGCTGCAACTCGCACGTTCCGGATCGATGGCATCACGGCGAGCCTGGTCGACCCGGGCACGGGTGCCTCGATCGACGTCAACGCCTTGAACGGTCGCGGCTGGATCGACGTCGACCTCGTCATCCCCACGTCTCCCATTGGGCTCACCTACGACGTTGCCTCCATCACCGACCTGGCGCCCGAGTTCGTCCTGACCGGTCCTGGCCTCGGCACCGTCGTCCTGGACGGCACCCGGGCGCCGTACCAGCTCACGGCGGTCAACGCCGGCACGCTGCGCTTCCGGTACTGGGTCGCGGGTGAGTGGGCTTCCGGTCCTGTCACGCTCACTTGGCTCCCGAGTGCCTGGTCCTACGCAGTGGCGGTCACCAACGGCAGCGCCCTCAAGCCCGATGGCGCCGGCACCGCGACGGCCACGGTGACGCTCGTCAAGCCGGTCGCGCCGGTCAGCCCCGCTGGCAGCCCCGCGGTGCCCGCGCTCCCGACGACCCTCACCGTCTGGTTCCCGTCGGCCGGCATGCTCGGTGTCCCGTCCGGGTTCGAGCTCGACTCCACCTCCGTGACAGCCGCGGGGCGGATCACCACGGCGAACCTGACGTTCGCCTCGTCCGTGTCCGGCTGGATCATCGCGTTCGACCCATCACGCGCGATCACCCAGATCGGTACGTCGAACCAGTTCGTGATCCCCATCATCGTCACGGCCGTCGGTGCGACCGACACCGTCGTGACCCCCAACTTCACCAACCTCGCGCTGAGCTACGTCGGGACGACCACCGACGGGACCCGATACACGCCGGACCAGACGCCCACCCCGGTCGAGGTGCCCACCGTCCAGCAGTCCTTCATCGACATCCGGTTCAACCCGGCCCTCGGCTACGACCTGCTCCCCGGCACCGTGACGGCGGCCGCGCTCAAGCTGCTCGGTGGCTTCGCTGCTGCGGGTGTGACCCTGGCCGGCGGGTCGCCGCTGGCGCTGGGCGACAACACCTTCCGCTTCCTGCTCACCGGGTCGTTCCGACCAGGGACGGCCCAGGTCGACGTCGACCTCACGAACGTCGGCGACACCGCCAACCGCGGACCACCAGGAACCGTCGTCATCCCGTTGACCTTCACCGTCACCGGTGCCACGGCCGACCTGATCCGTACCGTTCCCGCCGCGGGCGACAAGCCCGAGCAGGTTCTCGCGCTCTCCGGTGCGTCGATCGGCCGCCAGCAGATCAACGCCCTGCACTACCTCGAGGTCCGCTTCGCCCCGAGCAACGGCAACGTCCTCGACCCCTCGTCGATCGACGGTGACGAGCTCGAGCTGCGCGACGCCGCGGGCAACCTCGTCGCCCTCACCGCCCCCGTGCGGGTCGGCCTCAGCACCACCTTCCGCTACGGGTTCGTCGGATCCCTGGCCGCGGGTGTCTACACCGTCACCTTCCTCAGCGGCACGTTCCGCGACCTGGGTGGCATCGCCAACCAGACCGAGACCGAGCGCTTCACCGTCGCCGACCCGACCAGCGCGCTGGCCGACCCGATCCGTGGTCAGGTGCTGGACGCGAAGGACTTCAACGGCCGGGGATTCGTCGACATCACTCTGACCGCGTTCGGCGGCTCGAACGTCGACCGCGCGACCGTCCTCGACTCCGATGCCGAGATCTCGATCCTGGCCGGCGAGGGCACCGTCACGGTGGACGGCACGCCGATCGCCCTCGGCGGCGGGGTGTACCGGTACTTCTTCACCGGCCACTTCGGGGGGCCCCTGACGATCACGTTCGTCGACGGCAGCTGGAAGAACGAGCTGGGGGCGTCGTGGAGCGCCACGACCGACGTCGCCAAGGCCACCCACGAGGACCTCGCCGACGTGGCGGCGGTCCTCGCGCGCACCTGGCTCGACGTGACGTTCACCCCGGTCAGCGGCAACAAGGTCCTCCTCACCAGCCTCGACGGCAACGAGCTCGTGCTCTCGGGCGCGGGGGCCGACCTGCTCACCTACGTCACTGCCCTGCAGGTGAACGACACGACCTTCCGGTACCTCTACTCCGGTCTGCTCACGCCCGGGAAGGTCACCGTCTCGTTCGTGGCCGGGAGCTGGGCCGACACCGCGGGCAACACCACGCTCGCAGGCAGCGGGTCCTTCCGGCTGATCACCCAGGGGACGTCGTTCTTCATCGAGCTCTCCGGCGGCATCCTGCTCGAGGCGGCCGGGCTGCTCCCCGAGCCGCTGCTCGACCTCAAGGCCGAGGTGATCCTCGAGATCGACCTCGCCCGCAAGACATTCATCCTCACCTTCGCCGGGCAGCTCTCGCTCTACAAGCTGGGCGTGGTCGGCGCGACCGCCGGACGGTTCGTCCTGCAGATGGGCGACGGGCTCTCGAGCGCACCGCAGTTCTGGGGCGTCGCCACTCTCGGCACCAACTTCGCCGGGCTCGAGCCGTACGGCCTGAAGATGTTCGCCACGGGCACGCTGCAGATCAACCTCACCGGCCAGACGAAGACCGAGACGCTCACCCTCAAGGGCCTCGGCGCCGGCGGCACCGACGTCGTGCGGACCTTCGTGCTCAACCCGTACAGCTTCTCCCTCGAGCTGGTCGGCCAGGCGATCGTCTCCGTGCCCGGAACCACGACCGAGCTGATGCGCCTGCAGGGTGGCTTCTTCATCGACATCCAGGCGTCGGCGACCCCGACGTTCACGATGTACGCGACCGCGGAGCTCTCCTTCGGCAGCGGCGACGCGCGCCTCACCTTCGGACAGGCCACCGGGCTTCTCATCATCTCGACCGACGGCGTGGCGGGAACCTTCACCATCTCCGCCGGCGGTGGCATCGGCCTGCCCGACCTCGGAGCCGCCTTCAGCGCCTCCGGCACGGTCACGGTGATGTTCAACACGACGCTCAAGGACAAGACCTTCGCCATCCCGGTCTCGTTCCTGCCGCTGCTCCGCCCCGGTGATCCGGCGACCATCACGGTCTACAAGGCGGCCCCCGGCCTCGATGGTCAGCCCAACCCGGCGGCGCCGGCGGGCGGCGAGATCTACATCAAGGCCTCCATCCAGGCGCAGCTCAACCTGGGCGGCGTGGTCACGATGAACGGCTTCATCGGCATCACGGCAGCCGTCGACCCCTCCGGGTTCGCCTACCTGAAGATCGACGGTGCGGTCGGCACCACGATCGCCTTCCTCGGCTCGCTCACCGGCACGATCAACCTCGCCGTCTACGTCGGCACGCGCACCGGCGTGGTCGGCCGGATCCAGCTCACCCGCGTCAGCAACCAGATCCCTGGCATCGCGCTCAACGGCCAGTTCCTGCTCGAGATCAACACCTTCTCGACCGAGCAGCTGATCCAGACGTTCAAGGTGAAGACTGCCGTCATCAACGGCCGGACGGTGTTCGACGGTTTCGAGCGCGACGCGGCCGGACGTCTGGTGTCCACCACGGCGACCATCACGACGGTGGGCGGGTTCAAGCTCGTGATGGCCGGCGAGCTCGTCGTCGCCGAGCGGTTCCACATCACCGGCAACGTGCTGTTCCGCATCGAGCTCGCCGGTGGGAACCCGGGCATCGAGCTCATCGTCAACGGCTCGATGGGCCTCGACCCGATCGGCAGCGTCGACCTCATCGACAGCGGCTTCCGGATCAACGCCCAGGGCCTCGTGGCGCGGGTCCAGCTGTCCCTGCGCGCAGACTTCGGGGCGAGCATCGGCCTCAAGTTCTCCGGCGGCGCGACCCTGGCGCTCAACACAACGGGTGCGACCCAGACGCTGGGCAGCACTCAGGTCGCCCCCGGCTTCCTGCTCCGCATCGAAGGGTCGATCTCGATCGGCACCTTCGCCTCGGCCTCGGGCTTCGTCGAGATCTCGGTGAGCCCGACGGCGTTCCAGCTGCTGTTCGGACTCGGCTTCAACCTCGGCGGACTGGCTTTCCGAGCGGACGGCGGAGCCGTGGTGATGGGTGGACCCAACCCCGGCTTCGCGCTGCGGCTGGCCATCAGCGCCAAGGCCGACGCGGCCGTCTTCAGCATCGAGGCGAGCGGCACGCTGGAGATCAACACCTCCACCGCGACTCTGCTCGGGATCGCGGGCCAGCGGTTCCACC
Source organism: Actinomycetes bacterium (assembly GCA_031373405.1). GTDB lineage: Bacteria > Actinomycetota > Actinomycetes > S36-B12 > CAIYMF01 > Longivirga. The sequence goes on along the minus strand of JANMMN010000211.1, from coordinate 2,395 downwards.
TCGACCTGACCGGCAAGGTCAGCCTGCTCAAGGTGCTCAACTTCGACGCGAGCCTGTCGGTCACGGTGGAGGCCGGCGGCTGGTCGTTCAACGCCAAGGCCAGCGTCGACTTCTTCGGGCTCGCGACACTGAGCGGCTCGATCTACCTGGACTCCAAGGGCAACTTCGACGTCCGCATCACCGGACGCATGGTCCTCGGGTCCGATGACTTCGGGCTGCGCGGCGACTTCAGCTTCCACATCAGCTCCTGTGTGCGCCCGGCCAACTCCAACTGCGGGTCAGCAGGACCGGCAGGCACCTACGTCTTCCTGCTCGAAGGGTCGGCGAGCGTCAAGGTGCGTGCCTTCGGCATCACCCTCGCCGGCGTCGGCCTGTCGTTCTCCTTCGGGTTCGACACCGCGCTGGCCGGGCCCGACGGCAAGGTCAAGATCGTGCTCAGCGTGACGATCCGCGTCGAGTTCCTCTTCTTCACCATCAGCGGGACCGCCCGGTTCACCATCGGTTACCTCCAGTTCCCGCCGCCGATCTACCTGGCTGGCAACGGGACCGGGGACTACCGCGGGTGGAACGGTGGCGACACGGTGCTCTGGCTGAACGTCGGCGACCAGGCGCAGCGGACGGCGCGCAACCTGGGTGTGGACGACATCGACGAGACCTACCTCGTCGAGCACGAGGGCGGTGTGGCGGGCAACGAGACCGTTCGCGTCACGGCCTTCGGCCGCACCCAGACCTTCGAGCACGTGGCCTCGATCAGTGCCGTCTTCGGCGACGGTGCCGACACGGTCACCATTGCCAGCGGCGTCCTCTCGCCGGTCACCATCAGCGGTGGCACGGGCAACGACGTGCTGGCGTACTCCGGCTCGGCAGCCACCCTGAGCACGCTCAGCGGCGACGAGGACAACGACTTCCTCTCGGCGTCCGGCGCGTCACCGGTGACGCTCAACGGTGGCAGCGGCCAAGACACGCTCGTGCACACGGGCACGGGAGCGGCCACGCTCAACGGTGACGGCGACAGCGACCGCCTCGTCGGCAGCTCGTCGCTCGACGAGCTCAACGGTGGAGACGGCAACGACCTCCTCGACGGCGTGGCTGCGAAGTTCCGAGGCGGTGCGGGCAACGACACGTTGCTGGTCGTCATCGACAGGGCTGACGCGCCGGCCATCGAGATCGGTGGTGGTGCTGACCTCGACACGCTGTACCTCACACTGAGCTCGCTCGCCGACAGCCTCACCATCACAGGCGGGGGCAGCGGCGCCCTGGCCCTGGCCCTGAACGGTCCCTCGCGACCCGTGACCGGCATCGAGGCGCTCTACATCGACGGCCGGGCCGGTGCCGACACCTTCGTCATCGGTGACCTCCGCGGGACCGGTCTCACAGACCTCACGGTCGACCTCGGCCGCACAGTGACAACCGTCGGCACGAAGACGGAGACGACCGTCATCGGCGGCGTGTCCTACAGCCGTGAGGTCCCGGACACCCGCGTCTCCGACGACGGAGCGTCCGACATCATCTCGGTGCTCGGCACCTCGGACGCCGATGTCATGACGCTGTCGTACTCGACCCGGTCCGGCCGGACCGGCACTGACGTCCTGGTCGCACGGACCGGTCTCGGTGACGACTACAACATCTGGGTCGGCCAGAGCGTGCGCGGCGAGGGCGACCGGGTTGTCGTCGGCGAGTGCCTGCCGACCGGTGACCAGACGCCTTGCGCTGACTCGGGTTCGGGTGCCGACACCCTCGACGCGTCCGCGCTCGGCACGCTGGGCAGCCCTGGCACCAACCGGATCGCCGTCACGCTGCGCGGCGGCGTCGGCAACGACATCCTCAAGGGGAGCCCGTTCGACGACGTCCTCGACGGCGGCGCGAACGACGACACCGTCACAGGTGGCTTCGGCCGCGACACCTTCGCCGATGCCGGCGGTTTCGACACCTTGATCGAGACGTTCGACCTCGACCAAGGCATCTACGACAACCTCTACGTCGTCGGTGCCGTGTCGGGCTCCGGCGTGGACTTCGCCGCAGGAGCCACGGTCGAGGACCTCGGCGGGATCTTCGAGCGCGCCGAGCTCACCGGTGGCACGGGCAACAACACGTTCCTGGTCGGTGACGCCGACAGCAGCGTCGGTATCGGTGCGGTCGTACGCCGCGAGGCCCAGGCCTGGACCGGCCAGGCGCTCGTCACCGGCCTCGCCGGCACCGACCACGTGCGCGTCGAGCTCCGCGGCGCGGACGGTCGCACGCGGAACCCGGCCGCGACCGGCGCGCGCATCTCCGTGCGGGGCGGCGACGCGAACGACACTCTGGCGATCTTCGGCACCAGCCTGCGCGAGGACCTGATCGTCGAGATTGCTCCGCTCGCCGGCGTCGACACCGGCTACGTCCGCTCGGTCAAGGC
>JANMMN010000132.1:0-2000 GCA_031373405.1 Actinomycetes bacterium | reverse complement strand
AGCAGGGTGGCGTCTCGGACTGGCTGCGAGGGTGAGCGCGGGGCAGAGCTCGCGCTGGCACGAGCGGTGCCGCGCCTCGGAGTGGCTGCGAAGGTCGCCGGTGGCGGCGTCCGGGTAGTTCCCCGATCACGACCCGTGGGTCATCGCCACTGGCTAGCCTGAAGGTGTTACCCCACGGTAGGGAGACTCGCGTCATGGCCAGAATCGGATCCATGATCGCCGCGCTCGCCGGGATCGCCGCACTCGGTGCGGCTGCGGTCGTGCCGGCGGCTCAAGCAGCCCCCCAGGGTGGCCCGGTCTACGTCGACGTGCAGCTGCTCGCGGTCAACGACTTCCACGGCAACCTCGAGCCACCCTCCGGCTCGTCCGGGCGGATCGGGTCGATCAACGCGGGTGGGGTGGAGTACCTGGCGACGCACATCGCGGCGCTTCGCGCGACGAACCCCAACACCGTGGTGGTCAGCGCGGGCGACCTCATCGGGGCGAGCCCACTGATCTCCGCCTTGTTCCACGACGAGCCGTCCATCGAAGCCTTCAACAACATCGGACTCGACTTCAACGCGGTCGGCAACCACGAGTTCGACGAGGGAGAGGCCGAGCTGCTGCGGATGCAGAACGGTGGCTGTCACCCGGTCGACGGATGCGTCGACGGCGACGACTTCGCTGGCGCCAACTTCACGTTCCTGGCGGCGAACGTCGTCCGCAAGGACAACGGCAAGACTCTGTTCCGGCCGTACAAGATCCGCACGTTCGCCGGGGCCAGGGTGGCCTTCATCGGCATGACGCTCGAAGGCACCCCGGGGATCGTCACCCCCTCGGGCATCACCAACCTGAGGTTCCTCGACGAGGCGGAGACCGTCAACGCACTGATCCCCGAGCTCAAGGCCAAGGGGGTGGAGTCCATCGTCGTGCTGCTGCACGAAGGTGCCGTCCAGTCACCATCGAGCTCCCCGATCAACTCCTGCGTGGGGATCTCCGGAGCGGTGGTCGACATCGCGAACCGCATGGACGATGAGGTCGACGCGATCATCAGCGGCCACACGCACGCTGCGTACAACTGCCGCATCGACGGCAAGCTGGTCACCAGCGCGGCGTCGTTCGGCCGGGTCGTCACCGACGTCGATCTGCGGATCGACCGCCGCACGGGCGAGGTCATGACGATCGTGGCGAACAACACCGTCGCGACGCGCGACGTCACCAAGGATCCGTTCCAGACGTCCTTGATCGCGAAGTACGCCGCCATCGCCGGGCCGATCGCCAACCGGGTCATCGGCTCGGTGAGCTCCCCCATCGCCCGCACCAACAGCACGGCCGGCGAGTCGGCCCTCGGCGACGTGATCGCCGACGCGCAGCTCGCGGCGACAGCTCCGGCGGCGCTCGGGGGTGCAGTCATGGCGTTCATGAATCCGGGTGGGATCCGTGCTGATCTCACCTACGCGGCCAGCCCGGCCGGCGAGGCCGACGGTGAGGTGACCTACGGCGAGTCGTTCACCGTGCAGCCGTTCGGAAACAACCTCGTGACGATCACCCTGACCGGTGCACAGATCGAGATGCTGCTCGAGCAGCAATGGCCCTACGCCGCGGTGACCTCCACTCGGATCCTTCAGGTGTCGGGCAGCATCAACTACTCGTGGTCGGCATCTGCGCCCAACGGGGCTCGGATCGACCCGGCCAGCATCACGCTGAACGGGACTCCGCTGAACCCATCGGCGAGCTACCGCGTGACCGTCAACTCCTTCCTCGCCGACGGCGGAGACTTCTTCCCGGTCCTGCCGCTGGGCACGGACCGACTGGGTGGCGCGGTCGACACCGATGCGCTGGAGGACTACTTCCAGGCCAACTCGCCGGTCGCGCCCGGTCCGCAGAACCGCATCACCCGGATCCCGTAGCGGCACCGGCAGTCAGAGCAGGCAGGCGGGGCCACCGCCGGTGGCGACCAGCTCGCCACCGGCGGCCTGCCAGGCGATGAGGCCACCATCGAGGAGCACGGCGTCGATCCC
>JANMMN010000131.1:0-9775 GCA_031373405.1 Actinomycetes bacterium | reverse complement strand
GGGATCGACGCCGTGCTCCTCGATGGTGGCCTCATCGCCTGGCAGGCCGCCGGTGGCGAGCTGGTCGCCACCGGCGGTGGCCCCGCCTGCCTGCTCTGACTGCCGGTGCCGCTACGGGATCCGGGTGATGCGGTTCTGCGGCACCGCTCGTGCCAACGCGAGCTCTGCCCCGCGCTCACCCTCGCAGCCAGTCCGAGACGCCACCCTGCTCGTGCCAGCGCAGCCACGAGGCCTCCGCGACCGCGGTGCCGCGGGCTGCGAGCTCCACTCCGACGAGACCGGGCCAGCCGTGCAGCACCTCGACCCACTCCGCAGGCACGCAGGAGGCGCCGTACGCCGCTCCCACGAGCTGACCGGCGATGCACGCCACCGTGTCGGTGTCGCCGCCGGCGCGCACGCACATCTCGAGGGCGGAACGCAGTGGCTCGTCGTGCGATCTCGTCGCGTGGATGGCCGACCACGCGGCCTGGAAGGCGTGCACGACCCAGCCGTTGCGATCGAAGTGGGTGCAGGGGTGCGCCTGTGCCTCCTCGATGCGCTGCGCCCACACGTCCTGCCGCTCGACCGGAAGCGCAGCGAGCCCCACAGCGACGTCGAGCGCACCCGTGGCTACCACGTGGTCGATCGCGAGGCACCACAGCACGCACGCATCACCGGCGTCCGTCTCCGCGTGGGTCAGGTCCGACACGAGCCGGGCCGCGGCCGCGATCCCATCCCGGTCACCGAGATGCGCCAGCGCGACGGGTGCGGTGCGCATGAGCGACCCGTTGCCGCCCGCACGCCCGGTGGTGGCGAGGTGGTCGTACGACGCGGTCAGCAGCGCCGCACGAGTCACCGCACCGCGTCGCGCGGCCGCGCCCAGGACCGCACGGGTCTGCGCGCCGACGTCGTAGGCCTTGAGCGACCAGGCGTGCCACGCCTGCGCGACGTCGTCGAGGTGGTCGGTGAGCGCGCCGCCCTCGGCGGCAGCCGTCTCGGCGGCCTCGAGAATCGGCACGGCCATCGAGGTGTCGTCGGTCCACTCCCCCGGTGCCCAGTCGAAGATGCCACCGCCCTTCATGAGGACGGGGACGTCGTCCCCGAACGCGGCCCCGAACTCATAGCCGGCCCCCAGCGCATCACCGGCCGACATCGCGAGCAGCACGCCGGCCGCTCGATCACGTGTCGTGTCGTCCATCTGATCTCCCCCGGTGATGTCGGTCGACGCCACGCTGGCCATCACCGGTGACAGTCCCCCGGCGTCTCACAGGAGCGTGATCGTGCAGGCGCTCAGCGTTGTGACTGCACGAAGCCGAACACGCTCGCCGCGACGGCGAGGACGAAGAAGACAGCGAGCGGGAGCCAGCCCATGATGCGGAAGGTCATGAGCCCAGTGTGCCGTGCTCGTGCCGGCGCCGACGAGCAGTCGCCGAGACGCTGACGGCGGCCGCACGACTGCGTCAGGTGCCGAGCAGGTCCGCGAGAGGCACTCCGGGATCACCGAGCCGGGCCGCGTCGATCGCGCGACCCGATCCGATGAGGGCCACGATGTCGTCGGTGACGTCCCAGACGTTGACGTTCATCCCCGCGAGCACGACGCCCTGGGCGCACCAGAACGCGATGAACTCCCGCGTGGCGAGGTCGCCGCGCACCACAACCGCGTCGTAGGCACCCGGCTCGGCATAGCCCGTGTACTCCATCCCGAGGTCGTACTGGTCGCTGTAGAAGTACGGCTGCCGGTCGTACGCCGCTTCTCCCCCGAGGATTCCGGTGGCGGCGACCGCGGGCTGGTTGAGGGCGTTGGCCCAGTGCTCCACGCGGATGCGCCGACGGAGCACCGGGTGCCACGCGTTGGCGACATCGCCGACCGCGTAGATGTCAGGGTCGCTCGTCCGGAGGTGCTCGTCGACGAGGATGCCGTTCTCGACCTCGAGGCCGGCGTCCGTGGCGAGCTGGACGTTCGGCGTGATCCCGACGCCGACCAGGACGGCTTCGCACGCCACCGCCGAGCCGTCCTCGAGCTGCACGGCCACCACGCGACCGTCGTCGCCGGTGAGCGCCGCGACGCCGACGCCCGTGCGCAGGTCGACCCCGTTCGCGCGGTGGAGGTCGGCGAACACCGGCGCCACTTCCGGGCCGAGCACCCGTCCCAACGGCTGCGCGCCCGCCTCGATCACGGTGACCTCGACGCCGGCCTTGCGCGCAGCCGCCGCAGCCTCGAGGCCGATCCATCCACCGCCGACGATGGCGATGCGGCTGCGAGTCGCGAGCAGGTCGCGCAACCGGTCGCTGTCGTCCCGGGTCCGCAGGTAGACGACGCCCTCGAGGTTGGCACCTGCGACGTCGAGCCGGCGCGGACTCGACCCCGTCGCGAGCACGAGCCGGTCGTAGGGCAACGCGTTGCCGTCGGCCAGCTCGACGGTGCGACTCGTCCGGTGGATCGCCGCCACGTGCGTGCCGCGCAGCAGGGCGACGTCGTTCTCGGCGTACCAGCCCTCGGGATGCACGACAAGCTTCTCCGGGCCGCTCGCGCCCTGCAGGTAGTCCTTCGACAGCGGCGGCCGCTCGTAGGGAAGGTGCGGCTCGTCGCCGACCAGGCTCACCGACCCGGTGAAGCCCTGGGCGCGCAACGCCTCCGCGGTCTTCGCGCCTGCGAGCCCACCACCGACCACTACGACGCTCGTCAGGTCCGACATGTCCACCTCCGTGGGGTTGTCCTCCACTGTCCAGCACGCCCACGACTTGCGCCATGGGGACGGACCTCAGTCTGGCTGTGGGGGATTCGATCCCTGCTCGGCGGGGGCGGGACGCACCACGGGCGACGCCGGTCGGCGGTGTGTCCGGTCGCAGGTTAACCTCGGGCCCGTGTCGACCATCCCTGCTCGGAGCCGTGTCCTCGCCCTGAGTCTCGGAGCGACCGGAGTCGTGTTCGGTGACATCGGCACCAGCCCGCTGTACGCCTTCAAGGAGTCGTTCGCCACGAGCGGGGGCAACCTCGATGACGTCTTCGGGATCGTCTCGCTGATCTTCTGGGCGTTGATGATCGTCGTGAGCATCAAGTACCTGGCGTTCGTCATGCGTGCCGACAACCAGGGCGAGGGCGGCATCCTCAGTCTCCTCGCGCTGCTGCCCCGCAAGGTTCGCGACGGCTCGACCGGCCGGGACCGGGTGCTGTTCCTGCTGATCCTCGCGGGCACGGCCCTGCTGTTCGGCGACGGAGTCCTCACCCCGGCGATCAGCGTGCTGTCGGCGACGGAGGGCCTCGACCTCGTCAATCCGGCCCTGGGTGACTACGCGGTGGAGATCGCAGTCGTGATCCTCATCGGCCTGTTCGCGGTGCAGTCCCGCGGCACGCACCGGATCGGGCAGCTCTTCGGCCCGGTCATGGTCGTGTGGTTCCTCACCATCGGCGCCCTCGGGATCTACCGTCTGCTCGATCGACCCGATGCACTGCTGGCGCTCTCACCGAGCTATGCGTGGGGCTACATCGCCGACCACGGCCTCGCGTCGCTGGCGATCGCCTCCTCGGTGATCCTCGCCGTGACCGGCGCGGAGGCCCTCTACGCCGACATGGGCCACTTCGGCGCGCGCCCGATCCGGCTGTCGTGGGTCTTCCTGGTGGGGCCGACCCTGGTGCTCTGCTATCTCGGCCAGGCCGCCGTCGTGATGGAGAACCCCGCAGCGGGCTCGAGCCCGTTCTTCGCGCTCGCGCCCGAGGGGACGGCCTTCGCTCTCGTTCTCCTCGCCACCGCGGCCACTGTCGTCGCGTCGCAGGCACTCATCACCGGCGTGTTCTCGCTGACCCGTCAAGGGATCCAGCTCGGCCTGCTCCCCCGCCTCACCATCAAGCACACCCACCACGAGCACGAGGGCCAGATCTACGTCCCGTTCGTCAACCTCGCGGTAGGCGTCCTGTGCGTCGGCGTCGTGCTGGCCTTCCGCTCGTCGTCGGCCCTCGCGCACGCCTACGTGCTGGCCATCGCCGGCACGATGTTCATCACCACGATCGCGTTTCACGCTGTCGCCGGCCGGGTGTGGGGCTGGCCCGGCTACCGCCTGTGGCCGCTGACCGTGGTCTTCCTCGTGGTGGACCTCGTGTTCCTGCTGGGCACGCTGTCCAATGTGCTCAAGGGTGGCTGGGTCCCGATCCTGTTCGGCGCCGCCGTCATGCTCGTGATGCTCGGCTGGGGCAACGGCTACCGCGCGCTCAACGCCTACATGGAGCGCAAGGCCGTCCACTGGCCCGCGATCGAGGAGGAGCTCCGGCACGGCAGCGTCACCCGGGTGCCCGGCGTCGGCGTCTACCTCGCCTCTCCCGTCGAGGACGTCCCGTCGGCCCTGAGCTCGCAGATCCGCGTGCTGCACGTGATGCCGGCCGATGTCGTGGTCGTCACCGTCGTCACGGAGGGAGTCCCGTACGCCCAGCGCTCACCCGTCGTCGAGAAGGTGATCCCGCGCGTGACCAGGGTGACCATCCCCGTGGGCTACATGGAGACCGCCGACATCCCTGCCGCACTGCGCAGCTCGCTGCTCGGTGGGGTCGAGAGCGTCGCGACGTACTACCTGTCCGAGCGCAAGTTCGTCGGCACCGACGAGGGCCAGGTCCCCGAGCATCGCGAGCGGTTCTTCGGCTTCCTGCACAAGAACTCGCAGACGCCCGCGGCGTACTACGGGCTCCCGGCCGAGCGGGTCATCGCCATCGGCACCCGCATCGATCTCTAGCGGTTCACGACTCGCTGTCGGACCTGCTCCCTAATCTCAAGGTGACCAGAGCACCCGACAGAGAGGACACCGCGTGGGAACGACAGGACCCCCCGTCTACTCGCAGCGATACGTCGAGGCACTCGCGTACGCCGCTGACCTGCACGCGACGCAGATGCGCAAGGCCGGCCGCGGGGAGCCGGGGACCATCCCTTATCTCGCCCACCTCATCGAGGTCTCCGCACTCGTGTGGAGCGGCGGCGGCGACGAGGACCAGGCGATCGGCGGTCTCCTGCACGACGCGCTCGAGGATCAGTACCCGATCGCCACGGCCGAGATCATCGAGCAGAAGTTCGGCCCGGGCGTGCGCGACATCGTCCTCACCTGCACCGACGGGCTGCCCGGCGCGACGCGCGCGTCCGAGGGCTGGCTGCTGCGCAAGTCGCGCTACCTCGCGCACCTCGACGACGCCGACGAACGGGCGCTGCTCGTCACGGCCGCCGACAAGATCTCCAACGCACAGGCGATCGTGGCCGATCTGGCCGACCCGCGCGTCGGTGAGGCGGTCTGGCTGCGGTTCACCAACCCCAGGCAGGCCATCGCCTGGTACTACGCCGAGGTCAGCCGCGCGATCACGCAACGGATTCCCGGCAATACCCTCCAGATCCGGCTCGCACGGCTGTCAGGTGAGCTGCGCGAGGCCGCCGGCGGCGATGACCTGAGCCTCGCCTACCCCGACGCCACCGCCGAGTGGATCGCTGAGCAGACCGAACCGCTCGCCACGGCCAGGCGTGCGGCAGGAGTCGGCTGAGCCTGCGTGGTTTCGGCCCGATTCCTCGCCGCGTCGCGGGCGACCGGACGCCGTCGACCCTGGCGCCCGATAGGGCGTATGACGTAACGTATGACACATGGCGACCAGGAGCATCGTGCAAGCACGGATGACCGAACGGGCGCTCGAGCAGCTCGCCGCCGACGCGGAGACTCTCGGGCTGGAGAACACCTCCGAGGCGTTGCGGGAGGGCCTCGTCCTGCTGCACCGCAAGGCGGAGCAGACTCGACTCGCACGGTCCTATGACGATTTCTACGGCGGCGCGCCCGCACCGGTGAGCGAGGCCACGGCTGCCCTGTGGGGAGCCGACGAGTGACGGTGGCTCCCGGATCTGTTCCGAGACAGTCCGCACCGCTGCGGGGCGAGGTCTGGGATGCGTACTTTCCGCAACCGGTCGGTGAACACCTCGTGGTCGTGCTGACGAGCAACGCGCTGATCCCGCGACTCAGTGTCATCACCACGGTGCTCGTCACGGGGACCGAAGGACCGACCACGACTCACGTCGCGCTGGACGCCGCCGCGGGCGTGACCAAGTACCCGGTTTCCTGGGCCAACGCGACCGACATCCACGGTCTGCCGAAGTCACGACTGAGGCGACTCAAGGGACGCCTCTCGCCGACGGAGTTGCAGCGGCTCGAAGCTGCTGTCCGGGCCGTTCTGGTCCTCTGATCCTCCGCGCGAGATGCGGCCTCGACACCGCGCCGCAATGGCACCGTTGTCAGAGGTGATGGGCATCCTGAAGACAGGTCCGGGGAGTCGTCCCGGCCGGAAGGGTGCCCATGACCGACATCGAGGTCCGCACGTACGAGATCGAACGCTCCACGACCCCCACGAGGTGGGTCTACACAGCCGCCACCTGGGATCCCGCCACTGGGCTCCGGCTCACGAACGAAGTCGACTACGAGGCAGACGAGACCGGGCCGGCCGCCGAGACCGAAGCCGTCTACCGCGTCGGCCTCGACCGGGTCGACGAGCTGCTCGCCTCCCTGCCCCAGCCTTTCGGGTCGATGCCGGCGCTGCTGGAGTGGGCGTCGACGTCACCCCTCAACGCCCTGGTGCTCACTCGTGCACTCGGTGCCCTGGAACCCTCCGTGATGGTCTACCACCGCTTGTCCTAGGCCTCGGCCGGCCCGGGTCCGCACGGTCGGGATCGTCCGCGTCTTCGCGCACGCGGACGGCCCGGGTCCGCACGGTCGGGATCGTCAGCGTCTTCGCGCACGCGGCCTACGGCGTACCGAAGTCGGTGACGCTGCTGAGCGAGCTCGACAACCGCACCGTGCGCGCGAAGCTGTCGTGGTGCTTCCGTCGGCGTCGTCGAGGGACGGTGCCGGTAGAGATCGTCCAGCAGGTTCGGGGCGAGCAACCTCGGCGTGTCGTGCTGGATGATCTCTGGCGGGGATCATCCAGCTGCACCGTCGCGGGTCAGCCGAACGCCTCGTCCTCAGGGCCGGCCGTGGCGCCCGGACAGGAACGCCCCGAATCACCCGACACAGCGAACGGTGCGGCCACCGCGTCCGGCGGCCCCAGCTCGTCGTTCGACGCTCACGGGTGACGCCGCGGACCGAGTCGTGGGTCGGACACTGGCCGGCTTCTGTCCACACCTCCTCGGACATCCCGCACTGTCGGAGGTCGTCACTAGCGTCGCTGGCTCCAGCACTCCCGAGGAGGTGGCTCGTGCGCTCTCGCGGCTCCACGACCGACGCCCCCGCACGACACCCCGGCCAGCCCTTCGCCCAGCCGTCCCCGTCCGGTGGGCCGCTCACGTTCAAGGTCCGGTGCTGGGCGTCCACGGGGTCGTCCGGGCCGACCACGAGTCACGAGATCACCATCCACCCCGACTGGAGCGTGAGCACCCCCCACGATCTCGAGGCCGAGCTTGTCGCGGTGGCGTTCGGCGGCTACCTGTCCTGCCTCGAGCTGACCGGGAGCACGATCCCCGCGGCTCGCCGCTGGCTCGAGCTGCAGCTGCGCGCGGGTGCGGCCTCCATCGTGTTCGGACGGCGACCTCCGCGCTGGCAGGTCGATCCACGTCAGCGCTGCTGCGCCAAGGAGGGCTACGACTCCGCGACCAGCGCCGCCGAGCACCTGCGCGACCCGAAGCACCTCGCCATCGAGTTCGCCGCGCCCCGACGCCAGCTCACCGACGTCATCAAGGCGCTCACCGTCGCCTACTCCGGTGCCGGCGCCCTCGCCCTCGACTCGGCCGCGGCGCAGGCAGCAGCACTCGCGTGCACGCGGGGCGCGAAGGACGTCACCGAGCTCTGGTACGCCGGGATGCACCCGGGCCGGGTCCTGGAGATCCACCAGGCGCTCGGCTGTCCTGGACGGCTGCCCGCGCGGTTCTACCTCGGGGTGATGTCGCGCGGCACGGACCTCGGCTGGCTGGTCGACACGCTGCACGTCGCCGGTCAGGAGTCAGACGAGCTCGAGCTGGTCGACGCCCTCTCGGTCGACCTCGATCGCGGTCACGTCGACCTGGCACCGGAGCCGGTGGCCGAGTGGCTGGCGTGGACCCGCGGCGCCGTCGACGTCATCGACCCGGGTCGACGCGGGCGCTGGCTCGCGCTCGGGGTGTCGCGCCGGATGATCCTGCTGCTCGACCAGTATGCGATCGGCCCCGACGACGTCGAGGTGCTCGCGCACGGCGTGGGCCGCGACCCCGACGGGGCCGCGCGTCAGCTCGCCGGGTGGCTCGAGGCCGGGCTGCGCCCACCGGTCGCTGACCTGGTGCGGCTGCACGAGAGCGGGGTGGGCCCGCACTGGTACGTCCCGTCGAGCGCGGCCGTACGACGGATCCGCTTCGAGCTCGGCGAGGTCGGCGACGCCACGAGCGACACCGAGCTGGCATTCCAGCTCGCGGTGGCCGGCACGGTGCCGGACGTCCTGGCGTCGTGGCACTCCGGACGGAGCTTGTGGTGACCCGGGTGAGGCAGCCAATGAAGGAGGACGAGCGATGACGATCCAGACGCGCACGGCGTACGAGGCGACCTTGGCGGCTGTGGGGGTGTGCGTCGCGACGCGGATCCCGTTCCTGCTCTGGGGCGAGCCGGGTGCGGGCAAGACGGCGGTGGTGGAGTCGGCGAGCGGCAGCGGGTATCACGTGGAGACGTTGATCTGCAGCCACTACGAGCCGTCGGACTTCGCCGGTCTGCCGATCGTCAACGGTGACCACGTGACGCTCGCTCCCCCGGGCTGGGCGCGACGGGTCGCGGCCGAGGTGCGTCCCTCGATCGTGTTCTTCGACGAGTGGACCACCGCCTCCCCCGCGGTGCAGGCAGCCGCGCTGCGCCCCCTGACCCACGGCGAGGTCGGCGTGCTCAAGCTCCCGGATCGGGTGTCGTTCGGCGCTGCGGCCAACCCGGCCGAAGTGGCAGCAGCGGGCTGGGAGCTCGCCGCGCCCACGGCCAACCGGTTCGTCCACCTCGACTGGGCGCTGCCGCTCGACGTCTACGCGGAGTCGATCGTCACCGGCCAGTGGCCACAGCTCGACGTTCCGGTGCTCCCCGACGACTACGACGCCCAGCTCGCGGTCAGCCGCGGGCTCGTCGCCGGGTTCCTCCGCGCCCGCGGCGGTCTGCTGTCCTCGGTGCCGAGCGACGCTGCGAGTCGCGGACGGGCGTTCCCGACCCCGCGCACCTGGGACTACGCCGCCCGGTTGACTGCGGCGTGCGAGGTGGCTGACCTGGGCGCAGAAGTGCTGCGACTGCTGGTCTACGGCGTGATCGGCGCCTCGACCGGGCACGAGTTCCTGGCGTGGGTGAAGGCGCTCGACCTGCCCGACCCGGAGAAGGTGCTGGCCGACCCGACCAGCGCGCAGTTCACCGGGATGCGAGCCGACCGGGTGCACGTGACGCTGCAGTCGGTGCTCGCCGCGGTCATCGGCCGCTCGACCCCGGAGCGGTGGACCGCCGCGATGGCCGTGTGCGTCACGGCTGCCACCGAGGTCGGGGTGGATCCCGCGGTTCCCGTCGTACGGGCGCTGCTGCGCGGCACAACCCGGCCGCCGAAGGCTGCGCTACCGCACGGGATGGCGGTGTTCGCGGCTCCGCTGGCGCTGGCCGGGCTGATGCCGTCATGAGCAACGCTGCCCCGATGCGCGCGGAGCCGGGACGTGCGCTGGATCTCGACACGGCCACCCGGCTCTCGGCGGCGAAGCTGTGGCTGGTCTCCACCGAGTCACCGACGACGTGCGGCGACCTGCCTTACCTGTCCTCGGCGCTCTACGCCCTGATCCCGGTCGCGACTCCACGGGTCACATCGATGACG
>JANMMN010000097.1:0-1550 GCA_031373405.1 Actinomycetes bacterium | reverse complement strand
CACTGGTTCGAGATGCGGGCCCGCGGCGGGGCGAACGACGCGATCCGCACCCTGCTCGAGCTCGCACCGCCGCAGGCGCTCGTGCAGCGCGGCGACGACTGGGTCGAGGTCGACACCGCCGACGTCGTCGTCGGCGACCTGCTGCTGATCAGGCCTGGCGCGAAGGTCCCCGTCGACGGCGTCGTGCAGGAGGGCGTCTCGGAGATCGACGAGTCGATGGTCACCGGCGAGTCCGTCCCCGTCCCGGTCACCACCGGTTCGGAGGTCATCGGCGCGTCGGTGAACACGACCGGGTCGCTGCGCGTGCGGGCGACCAAGGTCGGCCGCGACACCGCGTTGGCGCAGATCGTCGCGATGGTCCAGGAGGCGCAGAACTCCAAGGCGCCCGGGCAGCGCCTGGCCGACCGTGCCGCGTTCTGGCTCGTCCTGGTGGCCCTGGTCGGCGGCCTGGTCACCTTCTTGGCCTGGATGGCGCTGGGCCGCCCGGCGAGCGAGGCGCTGCTGTTCGCCATCACCGTCGTCGTCGTCACCTGCCCCGACGCCCTCGGCCTTGCGACCCCGACGGCCGTCATGGTCGGCACCGGCCTCGGTGCCGGCCGCGGCGTCCTGTTCAAGACCGCCGGCGCGCTGGAGACCTCCGCCGCGATCGACACGGTCGTGATGGACAAGACCGGCACCCTGACCCGCGGTGAGCCGTCGGTGACCGACCTCGTCGTCGCCGACGGCCACGACCCCGCTCACGTTCTGGCGCTCGCCGCGGCAGTCGAACGGGAGTCCGAGCATCCGCTGGCGGCCGCGATCGCCCGCCACGCCCTCGAGCAGGGAGCGGCGACGCTGACCGCGACAGGTTTCGCGAACGTGCCCGGCCGTGGCGCCCGCGCGCAGGTCGAGGGCGCCACCGTCGCCGTGGGGTCGCCGGGACTGCTGAGCGAGCTGGGCTTGGCCGTTCCCGACGCGCTGGTCGCCGACCGCGACCGGCTCGCCGCGCTGGGCCGTACCGCCGTCCTGATCGGCGTGGGCGACACCGCCGTCGCCGTCGTCGCCCTCGCGGACCGCCCGCGCGACACTGCGGCCGCCGCCGTGACCGCTCTGCACGAGCTGGGTATCGAGGTGGTCATGCTCACCGGCGACAACGAGGCAACCGCCCGCGCGATCGCCGACGAGCTCGGGATCGACTCGGTCATCGCCGGTGTCCTGCCCGACGGGAAGGCCGCCCGCATCCAGGCGCTGCAGGAGGCGGGCCGGCACGTGGCGATGGTCGGCGACGGCGTCAATGACGCCCCCGCACTGGCCCGGGCCGATCTTGGCATCGCGATCGGTGCGGGCACCGACGTCGCCATCGAGACCGCCGACGTCGTCCTCATGCGCTCGGACCCGCTCGACGTCGCCGTCGCGCTGCGCATCGGGAGGGGTACCGTGCACAAGATGCGGCAGAACCTTGCCTGGGCGGTCGGCTACAACGCGATCGCGCTCCCGATCGCTGCCGGAGTCTTCGAGCCGGCGTTCGGGCTGATGCTGCGCCCCGAGATCGCCGCGCTCACCATGTCCGG
>JANMMN010000088.1:0-5169 GCA_031373405.1 Actinomycetes bacterium | reverse complement strand
CGAACTTCTTGATCCTCGAAGGAATCCAGGACTGGACCGGCTTCCACGCCGAGATCCTCAAGAAGCGGGTGCAGTGGGAGAACGGCTATGTGATCCCATCGTCGGAACCCGGCCTCGGCGTCGAACTCGATGAGGACGTGGCCAGAGCGAACCCCTACATCGGTGACGAGCTCATGCTCGAGCCGGCACCGCGACCGTTGGGTTGAGCACCGACCGCCAACGTGGCGGGCGTTGTCGCACGGAGTCGCTCCTGGAGCGACCCGGCGAGACAGGTGGGAGGCAACCGTCGGTTAGCGGAGCTCGATCAGGTCGAGCATCTTCTCGTCGTAGTGGAGCAGCGCACCCTCAGGCATCATCAGTACGCCATTCGGGGCGAGCTGGGTGACGAACTCCGTGTCGTGGCTGACGAGGATCACCGTGCCCGTGTAGTTCTGCAGGGCCGCCAGGACCGCTTCGCGCGATGGAGGGTCGAGGTTGTTCGTGGGCTCATCGAGGAGGAGCACGTCCGGCTGGTTGATCAGGGCGCGGGCGACGGCCACCCGCTGCTGCTGACCGCCGGAGAGCTGCCCCGGCTTGCGGCGCGCCATGCTCGTGAGCTCGACCAGCTCGAGCATGTCCTCCACGGGCTTCTTGACGTCTTTCACCCCGCGGCGACGGAGCCCGAACGCCACGTTCTCGAAGATGTCGAGGTGCGGGAACAGGGCGTAGCTCTGGAACACCGTGTTGACCGGGCGCTGATACGGGCGCAGGTGGGTGATCTCTCGCTCACCCACGACGATCGACCCGGACGTGGGGTCCTCGAGGCCGGCGACCATGCGCAGGGTCGTCGTCTTGCCGCAGCCCGAGGGGCCGAGCAGCGCGAAGAACGACCCAGCGGGGATCGTGAGGCTGAGGTCGTCGACCGCGGCCATCGCGCCGAAGCGCTTGGACAGTCCGACCAGGTGCAGGTCCTCGACCTGACCGGTCACCACCGGAGTGCGGGCCACCGGGACCGCCCTTTCGTCGTGAGGTGCGTGCGCGGAGGGGGTGGCTGCGGGGCGGGGTCACCGCCCCGCAGCCGGGTGCTCAGTTGCCGATCAGCTGCTGGAACTGCTGCTCGTACTTGGTCTGCTGCTCGGGCGTGAGGGTCATGAACAGCGTCACCTTCGACAGCGTCTCGGCGCTGGGGAAGATGAGCTGGTTGTCGACGAGGGTGGGGTCGATCTTGGCGATCGCCTCCTTGGCTCCCTCCACCGGGCAGACGTACTGAACATAGGCCGCGACCGTAGCCGCGTTCGCCGGGTCGTAGTAGAAGTCCATGATCTTCTCGGCGTTCTTCTGGTGCGCTGCCATCGCCGGGATCAGCATGTTGTCGGTCCAGATGGTGCCACCGGACTCGGGGAGGGTGAAGGCGTACTCGTCGCCGAGGGCGGCGACGTCGCCGGACCAGCCGATGACCGCGACGACGTCCTTGTTCTCGAGTGCCGTGAGGTAGTCGTTGCCCGTGACCTGGCGGATCTGGCCCGAGTCGAGCTGCTTCTGCAGCTCGTCCGCGGCGGCGTTGAAGTCGTCGTCGGTGAAGTTCGCCGGGTCCTTCCCCTGGGAGAGCATGACGATGCCCATGGAGTCGCGCATCTCGTCGAGGATGGTGACCTTGCCCTTGAGCGCGGGGTCCCAGAGGTCGGCGACCGACTTCATCTCCGACTTGCCGGTCGCCGCCTTGAGCA
Organism: Actinomycetes bacterium; assembly: GCA_031373405.1. Taxonomy (GTDB): domain Bacteria; phylum Actinomycetota; class Actinomycetes; order S36-B12; family CAIYMF01; genus Longivirga. The sequence goes on along the minus strand of JANMMN010000088.1, from coordinate 3,463 downwards.
GCTCCTTGTTGTAGCCGAGACCGGCGAATCCGCTCTGCCAGGGCAGGGTGTGCTTGCGGTCGGGGTCGAAGCTCGGGTTGGCCAGCGTCGAGAGCACGTTCTTCTTGTTCGGGATCGCGCCGTCGTTGAACGGGAGGGCGTAGCCCTTGCTGATCCAGAGCGCAGCCATCCAGTCGGTGAGCACGACGATGTCGCGGCCGATGTCGCGGCCCTGCTCGAGCTGGGCCCTGACCTTGGCGTAGAAGTCCTGGTTGCCGTTGACGTCCTCGGTGTAGGTCACCTTGAGGCCCGAGGACTTCTCGAAGGCGTCGAGGGAGGGGCGCTTGCCCGAGTCCTCGTCGATGTCGATGTAGGAGACCCAGGTCGACCAGTTGGCGACCTTCTCGGTGTCGGACTTGTCCGGCTGGGTGCTCGGCGCCGGGGCGCCGGTGCCGCTCGCGCTGGCGCCCGGGTCCGTGCCCTTGGCACCGCAGGCAGTGGCGGCGAGCGCGGCACCGCCGATGCCGGCGGCGCGCAGGAAGCGGCGACGCGACATCGACGACACGATCGACTGGGTCATGGGGTCGAGCGGCTGGTCGGCCATGAGTGCATTCCTCCGGTGCTGGTGCTGGTGCTGGTGCTGGTGAGGGTAGTCCGGGGATCGCGGTCAGCGATCACCGAAGATCGTGCGGTGCCAGTCCTTGCGGACGACGCCGGAGATGTCGATGGACACGTGCTTGAGCTGGGTGTACTCGTCGAAGGAGTACTGGCTCATGTCCTTGCCGAAGCCCGACGCCTTGTAGCCGCCGTGCGGCATGTCCGAGACGATCGGGATGTGGTCGTTGACCCACACGCAGCCAGCCTGGATCTCGCGGCTGGCGCGCATCGCTCGCAGAACGTCGCGGGTCCAGGCGGAGGCGGCCAGGCCGAACGGTGTGTCGTTGGCGAGGCGGATGCCCTCGTCGTCGGCGTCGAAGGGCAGCACGACGAGAACCGGGCCGAAGAGCTCCTGCTGCACGATCTCGGAATCCTGGGCGGCGTCGATGACGAGTGTCGGCTCGTAGTAGGCACCGACGGCGAGGGCGCCTCCGGGCGCCTGACCGCCGACGACGACCTTAGCGCCGTAGCCCCGCGCCCGGTCGACGTAGCCGGCCACCCGGTCGCGGTGCGCGTGCGACACGAGCGGGCCCTGGTCGGTCGACGGATCGGTCGGGTCACCGACCCGCACGGTGCGCATGAGGTCGGCGACGCCTGCCACGAACGCGTCGTAGAGCGGGCGCTGGACGTAGGCACGCGTGGCGGCGGTGCAGTCCTGCCCGGAGTTGATGAGCGCACCGGCGACGGCACCCTGCACGGCGGCGTCGAGGTCGGCGTCGTCGAACACCACGAACGGCGCCTTGCCGCCCAGCTCGAGGTGCACCCGCTTGACCGTCCTGGCCGCCAGCTCCATCACCCGCTGCCCTACCTGGGTCGACCCGGTGAAGGAGACCATGCGCACGCCGGGGTGCTCGAGCAACGCCTCACCGACGACGCGCCCGGCACCGGTGAGCACATTGACGACGCCGTGCGGGATGCCCGCACGGGTGCAGTCCTCGGCGAGCATCACGGAGGTCAGCGGGGTCAGCTCGGCCGGCTTCAGCACGATGGTGTTGCCTGCCGCGATAGCCGGCATGACCTTCCAGACGGCCATCTGCAAGGGGTAGTTCCACGGGGCGATGGATCCGACGACGCCGATCGGCTCCCGGCGCAGGATCGAGGTGTGCGTCCCGTCGTACTCGGCGGAGGCGCGACCTTCCAGGTTGCGCGCGGCGCCGGCGTAGAACGACACATTGTCGATCGAGCCCGGCACGTCGAACTCGGTGGTGAGCTTGATCGGCTTTCCGGCCTGAGCCGTCTCGACGGCGGCGTACTCCTGGGCCCGCTCGGACATCGCGGCGGCCAGCGCGGTCAGCGCGGCGGCACGCTCGCCCGGGGTGGCCCGGGACCACTGCGCCTGCGCACGGGTGGCGGCCTCGACCGCCACGGCCACGTCGGCGGGCCCGGCGAGGTCGGCGGAGGCGATGACCTCGGCGGTCGCCGGGTTGACGATGTCGTGCGTGGTTCCCGAGGTACCGATGCGGTGCGCGCCGTCGATGAACTGGTGGCCGTGCTCCGGCACCGTTGCCCTCCTCCCGCGCATGCGTCAGCCCTGCTGGCCATGACGCGCTCCCCCGGCCGCGTCCCCCGTGGCGGGATCCTCGCACGCGAGGGGCGGGCGAGACAAGGGATTCCGTGGCCGAGTCGGGGGTCAACGACGGATTGCATCGGGATCGTGACCTGCTACCGATGTTTACCGTAGGCAACTGCGCTCCCCACGCCGGACTGACCCGACCCGGCAGGGATCACCTCCGGTCCGCCGACAGGCTGACAAGGCGCAGCCCGACCCGCTGACGCACTGTCCGACCATCGGCTAGCCTCGGCGCCCGTGAGCACCGCAGCCCGCCACGCGGGGATCTACCCCAGCGTCGCGGAGGTGCTGACCTTGCCGGCGGTCACCGACGGGAAGCCCGTCGTCCGCGCGGGCGGCGGGTCGCTCGAGCGCGACGTGCGCTGGACCCACGCCTCCGAGGTCGCCGATGTCGCCCGGCTGCTGCGTGGCGGCGAGCTGCTCCTCACGACCGGGTTGCTCCTGCCCGAGGACGATGCCGGCCTCGCCACCTACGTGCGCGACCTTGCCGGTGCCGGCGTGACCGGACTGCTGGTCGAGGTGGGCCGCCGCTTCGATCGGCTCCCCGACGAGATGGTCGCGGTCGCCGACGAGTGCGGGCTCGTGCTGGTCGAGCTCACCCGCGAGGTGCGCTTCGCGGCCATCACCGAGGCTGTGCATGCACGGATCGTGGACGCGCAGCTCGCCGAGCTCCGTCTCTCCGACGAGATCCACGCCGCGTTCACCGAGCTCACCGTCGAGGGCGCCCCTCCCACCGAGGTCGTCCGTCAGGTCGCCCGGATGGCCGGGCGGCCGGTGGTGCTCGAGAACCTTGCGCACCAGGTGCTCGCCGTCGATGCCGCCGGCGTGGAGGTCGCCTCCGTCCTGGACGGCTGGGAGGACCGGAGCCGGGCGGTGCGGGTGGTCGAGCGCACGGCGTACGACGCGAGCAGCGGATGGCTGCTCACCACCGTGGGGGCGCGCGGACAGGACTGGGGCCGACTGGTGCTGGTGACCGACGTGCCTCCCGGCCCACGCGAGTCGATGCTGCTCGAACGCGGTGCGGCGACCGTGGCGCTCTCGCGACTCCTCGAACGTGATCGCGAGACGCTCGAGCGAGCGAGCCACCGCACGCTGATCACCGGCGTCATCGCCGGCTCCGTGCCGCTCACGGAGACGACGGCACGCTCGGCTGCCCTCGGCGTCCCGCTCGAGGGCCGAGCGCTGGTCGCCGTGCTCGTCCGGCTCGGGGGCGTTCCGCCCGGCCCGGCCCTCGAGACGCAGGAGCGCCTGCGCGAC
>JANMMN010000066.1:0-1746 GCA_031373405.1 Actinomycetes bacterium | reverse complement strand
CATCGCCGGGTTGGCATCGGTGGTGCGCAGGTCGATGCAGCCGAGGCGTGTGGGCGGGCTGAGGACCGGCTCGGGCTCGAGCCGGGGACGTTCGCCCTCGCCCCGCTGCTCGAGTCGGCGTCGGCCGTGCTCGACGCGAGGGCGATCGCGTCCGCGTCGCCCCGCGTGGTGCGTCTGCAGGTCGGCGAGGCCGACCTGCGGGCTGAGATCGGCGTATCCCTCGGGGCGGACGAGCGTGAGCTCCTCCTCGTGCGGTCCTCGGTCGTGCTCGCCTCGGCCGCGGCCGGCATCGAGCCACCGGTCGGCCCGGTCTCGACCAACTTCGGTGATCTCGACGCGCTGCGGGAGTCCACGGAGGCCCTGGCCAGGTTGGGCTATCGCGGTCGCGCGTGCATCCACCCGGCGCAGGCAGCCGTGGTCAACGAGGTGTTCACGCCGTCCGAGGAGCAGCTCGCGGCTGCACGCTCGCTCATCGAGCGGTACGACGCGGCCATCGCCGCAGGCGACGGTGTCTTCACCGACGGGGCAGGACGCATGGTCGACCTGGCCGTGATCCGTCAGGCCCGCCGCACCCTCGCTCTCGCCCGCTGAACAGCACTGAAGGGTCCATGAGTTCGATAGGACCGAACCCGCCCCACCTTCATCGCCGTCAGTCGTCCACAACCCTCGCGACCTCGCTGCGCCCAGACCACCGCAGCCGTGCCAGCCTCCCGCCATGCCTATCGCCACCGTCTGGAGCCGCTCCGACGTCCGCATCCTCGCGTCCACGCAGCACGGTCTGATCACCGCAGCCCAGCTCGCGGATCTCGGCGTACCAAAGTCGACCGTGTCGCGCTCGAACTCCCTCGGCGGCATGATCAGCTGGGTGCTGCCGGGGGTCCACAGGATCGACGGGCGTGGGGTCATGCCCGTCGATCAGCGGGACATGGCCGCGCTCTTGTACGCCGGAGTCGGTGCCGTGCTCACCGGCTGCGCTGCCCTCCTGCGACTCTCCCTGCGGGCCGCGATGCACCCGGCACTGAACGGGCACGATCGTGTGCACCTGCTGGTGCATCACTCGCGCACGAGGTCGTCGCACGGCTTCGTGATGGTCGAACGGACGGTCTGCCTTCCGGAGCCGAGGCTCCGCGACGGCTTCCCACTCGCACCGACCGGCCGAGCGGTCCTCGACGCTGCTCGGCGCTGTACCGATGAGAATGCCGTTCGCGCGCTTGTGTCCGAGGCCGTCCAGCGCGGTCTGGTGAGCGCAGAGACGCTCGACCGCGAACGGCGAGCAGGGCAGATCCGGGGCAGCCGGTTCGCGCGGCTTGCCATCGACGAGGCCCTCGGGGGCGCGCGGTCGATCCCGGAGGGCGACGTACGAGCAGTCTTCGTCGCGGCGGGATTGACGCGACTGCTCTACAACCCCCGGCTCTACCTGGCGGACGGGACCTTCGTCGGCTGCCCGGACGTGTACGACCCGGAAACGGGCGTCTGCCTCGACGTCGACAGTCGTGAGTTCCACTTCGACCCCGACTCGTGGGAGGCGACCATGCGTCGTCACGGTCGCATGACAGCGGCTGGTCTCGCGGTGCTCCATGTGCCGCCGAGCAGGGCCGGTCGCGAGCCTGACGATGTCGTGGCCGAGTTCGAAGCCGCGACACAGGCGCGTCGCGGGTGGCCGCCACCGCTGGTCGTCGCTCGTTGAGTCGCCGGTGCGCGCGTCAATGAAGGTGGGATCGGTTCGGTCCTATCGAACCTATGGAC
>JANMMN010000034.1:0-9762 GCA_031373405.1 Actinomycetes bacterium | reverse complement strand
CGGGCCGTACCAGCCGGTCTGCTTGATGCCGAGCTTGGCCTGCAGGGTCTTCACCGCGGGGACGCGGGCACCCGGCTTGAGCACCGGATAGGCCGTGCCGGCCGCGACAGAGGCGGGTGCGGCCACGACGGCGGGCACGGTGGACGCGGATCCCACGGTGCGGCTCTGGGCGCCCAGACTGCGGCTCAGAGCGCTGCTGGAGCGCGCCACGGAGGCGGAGACCAGCTCGGTGGGAGCAACGGTGCCGGCTTCACCGGACCCGGGCAGCACCACGAGGGTGCCGATGCCCAGTGCCACGACGGCACCAGCGGCGGCGGCGGTGCGGCGCGAACGCGCCGGCGAGTGGGGCGACGTACCTGACGAGAACGACATTGAAGAGACCTCCGGCGCCGTCTGCGGGGTCAGCTGTCGGGTTCGGCCGTCGGAGCTGGCCGGTCGCGCTCTCGCGCGACTACACCCCGAGGACGCCATGGCGTGGCGCCCGGATTGGGTCCCCCACTCCTGCCCTGAGCGGGTGCTTGAGGAGGTGCGAACCCGGGGCAGAACTCGACGTCGGGTCGCACCGTTCATCCGGCTTCCCCCCGGACGAACGTGGCAGACGCTACCAGGGGAGGATGCGGGACGTGGACAACACCGCCGATATCGGTCATCCCGTGGTCGTTCGCCCGGCCCGGCCCGACGAGCACGAGGCCATCGGTGAGCTCGTGGTGACCGCCTACGTCGAGGGCGGGGCGCTCGACGGCGACGCGGGGTACGTCGCTCACCTGAGGGACGTGGCCGGGCGCGCGGAGCTCCACCCCGTCCTGGTGGCCGAGCGGGACGGCTGCCCGGTCGGCACGGTGACCCTCACGCCGTACGGCACGCCGCACTCGTCCGACGCCCGTCGGGACGAGCTCGAGTTCCGCTACCTCGGGGTCTCCCGATCCGCCTGGGGCACCGGCGTCGCCGAAGCCCTCGTGGCGGCCTGCGAGCAGTACGCCGTCGACGCGGGCGCGTCCCGCCTCGTGCTCAGCGTCATCGCCAGCAACGGGCCGGCCAAGCGGCTCTACACCCGGCTCGGGTTCACGCCGGACCCCGCCCGCGACCGGGAGCCCGCCCCCGGCGTGCACCTGACCTTCTGGTCGCGCCCGGTCGGCTGACCACGTCCCCCTCGCGAGTAACACCTCGAACCGACCTGTTGGACGCCCAAACTGGTCGATTCGAGGTGTAACTCGCGGCCGGGGCAGGGGGCTACTGGGGGGTGGCGGGGTTGAGGCCGGTGAGGAAGCGCTCGCGGTCGACCACCACGCGCGTCAGGCGACCGGTCGCGACGAGGACGGGCGTGTCGTCGCCACGTTGGTGCTCGGCAGCGACCTCGAAACGCACCAGGCGGCCGTCGACGTAGGAGACGGACGCGGTCACCCGGACCGAGGCGCCTACCGGGGACGCCGCGAGGTGCTCGACCTCGACCCGCGTGCCTACGCTCGTGGACTCGACACCGAGCGACGGGGCGAGTGCGGCCACGGTGGCCGCCTCGAGCCACCCCAGCACCCGTGGCGTCGCCAGCACCGGCACGTCTCCACTGCCCAACGCGACGGCCGTGTCGGAGTCGGTGACGAGGAAGGACAGCGAGGCGGTCTGGCCCACGGACGGCGGCAGCACGTCGGTCACGACATCGACCTTACGTCCGACGCGTTCCCGGGGCGCCGCCCTCCAGCCGAGGTGCGGCGTCGCGGCTAGGCGACGAGACCGAGACGGCGCAGCTCGACCATGAGGTCGTGGGGGCTCGTCGAGGCGCCCATGGCCGCGTCGAGGGTGATGACCCCGTCGCGGAACAGCGCCGTGAGGTGCTGGTCGAAGGTCTGCATGCCGTAGAACCCGCCCTCGGCGATCAACGAGTGGATCGTCGCGGTCTTGTCCTGGTCGACGATCGCGTCGGCGACTCGTCCGGTGTTGATGCAGATCTCCATCGCGACGCAGCGACCGCGGCCGTCGGCCCGCGGCACGAGCCGCTGGCAGATGATGCCGCGCAGCGCGCCGGCCAGCGAGAGCCGGATCTGCGCCTGCTCGTGCGGGGCGAAGAAGTCGATGACGCGCGTGATGGTCTCCTGCGCGTCGGTCGTGTGCAGCGTCGACATGACGAAGTGCCCGGTCTCCGCCGCCGAAAGGGCTGCACCGACCGTCTCCTGGTCACGCATCTCACCGACGAGGATCACGTCCGGGTCCTGCCGCATCGCGGCGCGCAGCGCAGTGGAGAAGTCGCGCGTGTCGACCCGGACCTCGCGCTGGTTGATCATCGCGCGCTTGTCGAAGTGCAGGATCTCGATCGGGTCCTCGATCGTGACGATGTGCACCTCACGGTGCACGTTGATGTTGTCGACCATGCCGGCGAGCGTCGTGGTCTTGCCCGAGCCGGTCGGTCCGGTGACGAGCACGAGGCCGCGTGGCTCGAGCGAGAGTGGCGAGAGCACCGCCGGCAGGCCCAGGTCCTCGAGCGGGATCGCACCGATGGACACCCGGCGGAAGACCAGCCCGGCGCTGCCGCGCTGGCGGAAGACGTTGACGCGGAACCGTCCCACGCCCTCGATGCCGTAGGCGAAGTCGGCCTCGTTGGACTTGGCGAACTCCTCGATCAGGTCGGCGCGCAGCACCTCACGGACGAAGTGCTCCGTGTCCACGGGTCGCAGGTCGGGCACCTGGAGCTTGCGCAGGACGCCGTCGACACGTACACGGGGCGACGAGCCGACCTTGCAGTGCAGGTCGGAGCCCCCGCTCTCCACGAGTGCACGCAGGAACGGCACCACGGAGACCGGTCCCTCGGGGCGCACGGGAGCCTCGGAGGACAAGGGCGTCAGCGTGCCGGTCTGAGGAGCCAGGGCTGCGGCCACGGGGTCTGCTGTCTGCGTCACGTCACAGGCATCGGCCGATGGCGGCCTCCGCTTGAGCCGGACGCACCCTCACCCCGAGCGGCGAACCGGCGCGGCGCTCAGCCCAGGACGACCAGGACGTCGCCCTCCTGGACCACGTCTCCCTCACGCACCCGGATCTCGGCGACGCGCCCGCCGCCCTCGGCGAGCACGGGGATCTCCATCTTCATGGACTCCAGCACCAGCAGGGTGTCTCCCGCGGCAACGTCGTCGGCGACTCCCACGACGATCTGCACGACGTTGGCCACCATCTCGGCGCACACCTCGGTGGGCACGGGTCCTCCAGGGGTCGGTCGGGCGGGGCTCACCCATCCTGGCACGACCGCTGGCCCGGGCCGGTGAGGTCGGCCCGAGGATCGGGATCAGTACGCGAACTCGGTCTGACGCTCGATGATCCGGGCGAGTGCGTCGACGACAGCAGGGTCGAACTCGCGGTCGATGCCGAGCTGCAGCCGCTCGATGGCCTGCATCTTGCGGTCGCTCTCCAGCGACGCACCGACCAGGTCGTCGTAGGCGTTGACCGCTTTGATGATCCGGCTCCCGAGGGGCAAGGTCTCGTCGAGGTGCCCGCGCTGGGGCCGGTAGGGGTCTGCCTGCCGCTCCACGATGTCGGCCACCTTGTCCAGGACGCCGGCCTGACGGATGACCTCGGCGCCGAGCTCGGCGATCCTGCGCTGGTGCACGGGGGCGACCATCGTCGTGGCGCCACCCGGGATCGGCTCGCTGAGCGAGAGCTGCCCGATGTCGTGCATGAGGGAGGCGTACTCGAGGTCGGTGAGGTCGCGCTCGCTGACGCCCATCTCGCGTCCGACGGTGACTGCGAGGCGACTCACCCGCCGCGAGTGCCCCGTCTCGGTGTAGCCACCGACCTCGGTGACCTTCGACAGCGACCGGATCGTCTGCAGGTAGGTGCCCTCGATGGTGGCGTAGCGGCGGAACGAGAACTGGGTGAGCAGCAGGGGTACGGCGAAGACCGGGAGCGCCGCCCAGCCCATGACCGGGGTGGCGAGCGCGATGAGGACTCCGGTCGCCGCGATGGCCGAGGAGATCCCGACGAGGGCGCGGAACTCGTCGACGACGGCGGTGCGGAACGGTGCGCGCTGCTGACCGGATCGGATCGCCGCGGCGAGGACGGCGTCGAGCGCGGCCGCCAGCACAGCCACGACCGTCATGGCCGCCGCGAGCGTCCAGTCCGGGTTCTCGGGATCCGGTGCGATCACGGGGAGCAGCGGCCGGAACAACGCCGCGGCAGCCAAGGTCGTGAGCACCCGCCGCGCCAGCTCGTCGAGGTGGATGCCGCGACCGACCAGTGCCCGAGGAAACGCACCGATGACGGAGCCCACCGTGACGACCGTGACTGCGAGCGCCACGGTGTGGTCGGCGTCCGCGCCGCCGCCCAAGGTCGGGAGCAGGGCGAAGGCGAGCGCACCCGCGGACGCGAGCGGCGCCGTCTGACGGCCGCCGGGGAGGGTGATGCGCAGGATCTCGCCGAATGCGATGAACAGGGCGAAGGCGATGCACACGCCGAGGTCCATGATGCCGTTGGTCGACGTGACTGCCACGGAACCGACCACAGCGAGGCTGGCCGCCACGAGCAGAGGGCTCGCCGCGCGAAGGTCGTTGTCGGAGGTCATGCCCGCTCGTCCCCGGCGACGTCGTGGGGGCCCGGCGTGAGCAGGTCTGCGCCGTCGATCTCGGAGGCGTCGTCCGGGGCGAGCATCGAGCGGCCGAGGCCGAGCTCGGCGGCGGCGGTCGGGTCGTCGTCGTCGCTGCCGAAGGACGGCACCCCGGGGTTGGGCGTCGGCAGGTCGTCGGGCACGGTGTCGTTCACGTCCCAGCCCTGGGAGTCGATCGCCTCGACGAGCGACTCGACCATGACGGGATCGAACTGCGAGCCCTTGCAGCGCCGCAGCTCGATCACGGCGTCCTCGATGCTGCGCGCGCCACGGTAGGAGCGCGTGGTCGTCATGGAGTCGAAGGCGTCGGCCACCGCGATGATCCGGGCAAACTCGGGGATCTCCGAACCCTTGAGGCCCAACGGATAGCCGCGGCCGTCGATGCGCTCGTGATGAAGGTGGATGCCCTCGATCGCCTCGCCGAGGAACTCGAGGTCCTTGGTGATCTCGCGGCCGCGAGCGGGGTGCTGCTGGATGGCGTCGAACTCGTCCTCGGTGAGCCGGCCGACTTCTGCAGGACCCGGGTCGGCACGCCGAGCTTACCGACGTCGTGCAGCATCCCGGCGTAGCGCAGGCTCGAGACACGGTCCTCGCGCATGCCCGAGCGCCGCCCGATGAGCACCGAGGCTCGCGCCACCCGCTCCGAGTGGCCACGGGTATAGGCGTCCTTGGTCTCGACCGCCTGGATGAGCGAACGGATCGTGGCCTCGTATGCCTCCTGCCGTGCGGCGAACTGGGCGAACACCCAGCGGGCGACGAGCAGCGGCACGAGCACGAGCACCGCGGAGATCACACCGACGTAGGACCAGACGACGGCGAGCAGCAGGCCGTAGATCGAGTACAGGAACATCGGGAAGGCCGACTCCGACATCGTGCCGAACCAGACCCGCAGCGGCGAGACGCGCTCGGTGAGAGCGATGACCGCGACCATGAGGAACCCGTTGACGGCCTCCATCACCAGCGCCGCGAACATGACCGGGAACAGCGTCGTGACGACGCTGAACTCGAAGCCCTGGACGATGAGGACGCCACCGAAGACGGCGTACGTCAGGCTCCCGATGAGCGCCTGGATGGCTCCCATACCGCCGTTGAAGAGTCGCTTGAACCACGCCTCCGCGCCGGGTGCGAGCCCGAGCGCGGCCATGACGACGGGGGCGCCGGCCCAGCCCAGCATGAGGACCGAGGCGATGGCGATCGGCATGCCCACACTGATGTCGACGCCCTGGTGGACGGCGACCCCCCGACGCAAGGGACTGCCGAGGTAGTTGGCGACGACGACGAGGGCGGCCAGGGCCGCGACGACCGGCGCCTGCCCACGGTCGAGATGACCCAGGCCGAACGCGACGATGAGTGCGCCGACACCGATGACGGTCGCGACGTAGAGCCGCGCCCCGATCGGTAGGTCGCGCATCTTCTCGGTCCTTCCTCGGTGCCCGGACGGGTGCGCCGCGCAGATGTCGGCAGGATCGGGATCGGCAGCAAAGGCGCGAACTTGAACTTCTTCTCTGTCACTGAACCCCTAAAGATCAGGTCCAGCGCCAGATCGACTCGGTCGAGAGCACACGCTCGACGACCGACACGATCTTCTTCATGTGGTGGATCAACTCCTCGCGATGCGTGTCACGGGCACCGCTGATCGCCCGCGCATTCTCCGCTCCACTTCGCGATGGTGCTCCGGTGCTGCCGAGCTCTCGCCCGCCCGCACCGGTTCGTGCCGAAGCCCACTGTGTTCCCGCCATGGGCACGCCGAGGGTGCACCCGTGGTGAGCCACAGCCGTCCCTTGCCCTCGGCTGCCGATCCCGTTCCTGCCGCTGTTGAGTTGTGTCGTGCGCCACCCCGGGTCGATCCCGCGCATGCGTGAGCGGACCGGCGTTCCGGTGATGGGACCACTGTGGCAGGGGTGAACGGTGAGTAGTCAAGTCCTCTCTGTCCGCTTTCTCCCAGTCGTGACCTGACGTAGGGGTCCCGATCACTCCCCGCAGTGTCCGTACTCCGGACGGGTGATGACGGGGAGTGACTCCGTACCCCGTTCGGCTCAGCCATCGACGGGGCCGATGACGCCGTGTGACCGCATCACTAGTCTCACTGACACCACAGCCGGCACGCGGACGAGGGAGGCGGACATGGCGGGGACCACCGAGCCGTCGGCGTACGCCGACCTCGTCGCCGCGCTCGTCGCCGTCCGGTCCGACCCGGCCACGGCCCGCTTCGACGCCGAGCTCGCCCGGGCTGAGGCGGCCGGCTCCCTCGACGGTGCCACGGCGCGCACGCTGCGCTGGTGGCAGCGCGAATCCGTGCGCGGCCTGGCGGAGCACCTCACCACCGTCCTCCCGGCCGTGCTCGCCACCCTGGAGTCCGCCGACGCCGCCGCGCTCGACGCCGTCGAGGACAGCGCGGACTCGTGGACCGCCGCGACGTCGCCTGCCGTCGCGCCTGCCACGTCGGCCCTGAATCCGTCGGACCTCCTCGGTCCGCCGCTGCACGGCCCCGACGGCCCCGTGCTGTCCGCCGCTCCTGCGCTCCGCGACGTCTCCACCCCGCACGAGGGGACCCGACCCCACGACGGGTCAGCGGGCACCTCGCCACCGGCCGCACCGCGCGTCCCCGAGGCTCGTGGCAGCGCCCTCGGCGCGCCTCGGCACCGACTCCTCGTCGCCGGGCTTACGGTCCTGGGTGACAGCAGTGGTCCGGACAGCCCCGGCCGGATCCCGATGTCATGACCGTTCGCCGACTCAGCACCACGTCGCGGCTCGACCGCACCTCCGGAGGATCCATGACCGCCCTGCGCCTGCTCCCCGAGCTCGAGGAGTCGCTGCGCGCGATCCCCGGCATCCGGGCCGCGAGCGTCGTCACCGGTCCGGACGCGCGGCCGACCGAGGTGCACGTGCTCGCCCAGCCGGGCAAGCCGGCCAAGCAGGTCGTCCGCGACGTCCAGTCGGTCGCGATGGCGCAGTTCGACCTCGACATCGACCACCGCATCGTCAGCGTCGTGCAGATCGCCGACGCCACGGACGTAGCCACCGATACCGCGGGCGCCGCGTCCGGCGTCTCCAGCGAGGGTTCCGACGATCCGTCGGCGCTCGAGCTCCCCCGGCCTGCGCTCACGAGCATCACGGTCACCAGCTCCGAGGGCGAGAGCGAGGTGTCGGTCGCCCTGGCGATCGCCGGCTCGGTCTTCGCCGGCCACGCGACCGGGCCGGGCGCCCCCGTCCACCGCCCGCGCATCGTCGCCGCCGCGACCTTGGCCGCGATGACCGAGCTCCTCGGGATCCCGGCCCAGCTCGAGAGCGCCCAGATCCTCGAGATCGGCCTGCGCGAGGTGGCGGTGACCGTGCTCACCCTGACGATCCCTCGCCTCGGCGAGCAGGTCCTGTGCGGCAGCGCCCTCGTCCGCGGCGACGCGGAGGATGCGGTGGCCCGCTCGGTGCTGGCTGCGGTCAACCGACGCCTCGCCGGCTGACGCCGACGAGCGACCCACCCGCCGCGCCCGAGCATCGTGGCGCGTGTGGGAGAATGCTGACCGTCTCGTCCCGAGGGCGTGACCCCAGGACCACGATCACCACTCCAAGGAGCGACCCATGAGCAAGCGAGGCCGCAAGCGTCGCAGCCGCAAGGGCAACGGTGCCAACCACGGCAACCGTCCCAACGCCTGAGCGTCGCCACCACGACCAGCACGAGCGGCCCGTCCCCCCGGGGGCGGGCCGCTCGTCGTGCTGGGGGTCGCCGGACGCGTCCGCACCACCTCGTTCAGGCGTCCGGGACGTCCACGCTCCACTGCACCGAGACCGTACGGATCCTGCTGACCACCCGGGCCCGGACCTCGTCCGGAACCCGGTCGCAGCCACAGGAGCGCGACACCAGGAGCTTGACCTCCGCATAGATGCCGTACTCGTGGAAGCAGGGGCCGCACTCCTGGAAGTGCTGGGCGATCCGCTCGCAGTCGTGCGGGGTCATCTCGCCGTCGAGGTAGGCCGACACGGCATCGAGCACCTCGGCGCACGGGGTGTCGTGGTGGTTGCCGCAGCTCATGACCCGGCCCCCTCGGGAAGCGCCGGGACGAGGCCGCGCTCGCGCGCGTAGTCCTCGAGCAGGTCACGCAGCTGGCGTCGGCCACGATGCAGTCGCGACATCACGGTGCCGATCGGAGTGCCCATGATCTCGGCGATCTCCTTGTACGCGAAGCCCTCGACATCGGCGAGGTAGACCGCGATCCGGAAGTCCTCGGGGATGGCCTGCAGCGCGTCCTTCACGTCCGAGTCCGGCAGGTGGTCGAGCGCCTCGGCCTCGGCGGAGCGCAGACCGGTCGAGGTGTGCGCCTCGGCCCGCGCCATCTGCCAGTCCTCGACGTCGTCGGAGTTGGACTGCAGCGGCTCGCGCTGCTTCTTGCGGTAGCCGTTGTTGAAGGTGTTGGTGAGGATGCGGTAGAGCCAGGCCTTGAGGTTGGTGCCGTCCTGGTACTGGTGGAACGCCGAGAAGGCCCGGACGAAGGTCTCCTGCAGGAGGTCCTCGGCGTCGGCGGGGTTGCGGGTCATCCGCAGCGCACCGGCGTAGAGCTGGTCGAGGTAGGGCAGGGCGTCGCGCTCGAAGCGCGCGGTGCGCTCGGCGGCGGTCTCGTCCGGTCCGGCGAGCGCGCTCGCGGGTGCGGGGTCGGCCGGGGTCGCACCGCTGTCCTGGGTCATCAACGTCGAGCGTATCGGGGACGATGCGCCACCGACCTGCTCGGGCAGGTCGAGGCGGCTGTCGGACGGTGCGAGGACGAGCACGTGGTCCCCTCCGAGGTGAGCGATGACAGTCGGTCCGGCGGTGGAACAACGATCGGCCCCCTCGTCATTCCCTCGTCTCACCCCGCGCCCGAGACACCGCCCGCACTGCCGCGGCGAGCAGGATGGGCGCGGGGTCGGGTCCACCGCGCCGCGGTCGCAGTGCGTGGTCCGCGTCGGGTACGGCGACCACCTCCACCACGCTCGGCACGAGCCCGGCCAGCTCCGCTGCGGTGCCGAACACGTCGCGCTCACCCTGCGCGGCCACGACCGGGATCCCGGCGCGGACCGGGGCACGCGCGCCGCCAGCGCGGGCCAGACCGTCTCGTCCCATTCCGCGTGGTTGGGCTCCAGCGGCAGGTCGTCGGGATCGTCGTCGGGCGAGACCCCCGCGATGAAGCGGTCCTGCCCTTCCGGGC
>JANMMN010000031.1:0-31489 GCA_031373405.1 Actinomycetes bacterium | reverse complement strand
GTGGGCCGGGATTCAATGGAGCGGGTGACCGGGATCGAACCGGCATGGCCAGCTTGGAAGGCTGGGGCTCTACCATTGAGCGACACCCGCGAGCGGGGCTCTGGAGCCCTGCGCGGATCATCATTCCACGACCTCGGCCTGCGGTCGAAAGCCGCCTTGGCGCAGGTCGGGCGGGTGCGCGAGGTCGTCTAGACTCGCTGCGGCGCCGCGGGGCGTAGCGTAGTGGCTAGCGCGCCTGCTTTGGGGGCAGGAGATCGGGAGTTCGACTCTCCCCGCCCCGACTGGTTCGAGGTCTCGACCCCGTCCCGCCCGGCCGTCGCCTCCTCGCGGGGCGCCGACCACACCGCGTGCCCATCGCCGTCCACCGGTCGACGATGCCGACCTGCCCGACCGCGGCTCGACCCGCCGCGGAGTTCCCCGACCCAGGAGTACCGATCCCCGTGAAGAGCGCTGTCGAGACCCTCTCGCCCACCCGGGTGAAGCTCACCGTCGAGGTGCCGTTCGAGGAGCTGAAGCCTGCGCTCGACGCGGCTTACAAGCGGATCGCGGCCCAGATCTCGGTCCCTGGCTTCCGCAAGGGCAAGGTCCCGCAGCGGGTCATCGACCAGCGGGTCGGTCGGGCTGCCGTCCTCGACGAGGCGGTCAACGACGCGATCAACACCAACCTCGACTCCGCGCTGCGTGAGAACCAGATCAAGCTGCTCGGCCGCCCCGAGGTCGACGTCACCACGTTCGAGGACGCGACCCCGCTGTCGTTCACGGCCGAGATGGATGTCGTCCCCGAGTTCGAGCTCCCGGCGTACGACTCGATCGAGGTCGTCGTCGACCCGTCCGTCGTCAACGAGGCAGACATCGAGACCCAGCTCGACGGTCTGCGCGGTCGCTTCGGCTCGCTGTCGACGGTCGAGCGGGCCGCCACGACCGGCGACGTCCTGCTCTTCGACATCAGCGGTGACAAGGACGGCGAGTCCGTCGACGAGCTCGACGCCAAAGCGCTGTCCTACGAGCTCGGCACCGAGGGCATGCTCCCCGGCTTCGACGAGGCGCTCGAGGGCGCGTCCACGGGCGACACCCGCACCTTCACCTTCACCCCCGAGGTGGGGGAGCACGCCGGGGACGACATCGCCGTCACCGTCGTCGTCTCGGGTGTCCGCGAGCGCGAGCTGCCGGCAGCCGACGACTCCTTCGCGCAGCTCGCCAGCGAGTTCGACACGATCGACGAGCTCCGTGACGACCTGCGGACCCGCCTCGCTCGGGTGAAGCTGATGGAGCAGGCGTACGCCGCCCGCGACAAGGTGGCCACCGCGCTGCTGGCAGCGACCGACGTCCCGGTGCCCGAGGGTGCGGTCGCCCAGCAGATCGAGGAGCACTTCCACGACGGTCACGGCGACGACGACCACAAGGCCGAGGTCGAGCAGCAGACCCGCGACTCGCTCAAGAGCCAGCTCGTCCTGGACAAGATCGCCGACACCGAGGCGCTCTCGGTGTCCGAGTCCGAGCTGTCGTCCTGGCTCGTGTCACAAGCACCCCGCTACGGGATGTCGCCGGACCAGTTCGCCCAGGAGCTCGTCAACGCCGGCCAGGTGCCCTCGGCCGTCGCCGAGGTCCGTCGGGGCAAGGCGCTCGCGCACGTGCTCGAGCACGCTCGCGTCGTCGACACCGACGGCACGCTGATCGACCTGTCCGCGATCGGTGGCGACGGGCTCGGCTCCCTCGACCTCGCCGGCGGCGACGACCACGACCACGACCACGAGGGTCACGACCACGACGACCACGAGGGTCACGACCACGCCTGACCCAGGTCCGCCGGGCCGGGACCCCGACCCGAGCTTTCACGCCTACGGCGAACACCCCCGTGCCCGGGATGGCACGGGGGTGTTCTCTGGTTAGGGTCGCTGACAACGGACTCGTGAGGGTCTGTCAGCGATCGACGCGACTTTCGACAGCAGGAGGACACCGTGAGCGGTACCTGGACCGATCGGGGGCCCGGAGCCGGCGTGTCCGGTTACGGCGACTCGATCAAGGAGCGGCTGCTCCGGGAGCGGATCATCTTTCTCGAGGGGGAGGTGCGCGACGAGATGGCCAACGAGATCGTCCGCCAGCTCCTGCTCCTCTCGGCCGAGGACCCCGACAACGACATCTACCTCTACGTCAACTCGCCCGGTGGCAGCGTCTCGGCCGGCATGGCCATCTACGACACCATGCAGTTCGTCAAGAACGACGTCGCCACCGTCGGCCTGGGGATGTGTGCCTCGATGGGGCAGTTCCTGCTGACCGCCGGCGCGCCCGGCAAGCGCTACGCCCTCAAGCACGCACGCGTGATGATGCACCAGCCGCTCGGCGGCCTCGGCGGTGTGCAGAGCCTGGTGCAGAAGCAGGCCGAGCAGATGCTGCTGATCAAGAAGCAGCTCGCCGAGCTGATCGCGCACCACACCGGACAGCCCGTCGACCTCATCGTCGAGGACTCGGAGTGGGAGAAGTGGTTCTCAGCGGATGAGGCCAAGGATTACGGCATCGTCGACCACGTCGTGACGTCCGCACAGGACGTCGCCGGCGGCGGCGGCACGGCCTGAGACGGACGGAGAACCCATCATGAGCAACCTCGTCATCCCAGGCATCACCACGCCCGGCCATTCCGCGCCCGAGGCGCGCTACGTGCTCCCGCAGTTCGAGGAGCGCACCGCCCAGGGCTACAAGCGCTACGACCCGTACTCCAAGCTCTTCGAGGAGCGCATCATCTTCCTCGGCGTGCAGATCGACGACGCGAGCGCCGACGACGTCATGGCGCAGCTGCTGTGCCTGGAGTCGATGGACCCCGACCGCGACATCTCGATCTACATCAACTCACCCGGTGGCAGCTACACCGCCATGACGGCCATCTACGACACGATGCAGTTCGTCAAGCCGGACATCACCACGGTCTGCCTCGGCCAGGCTGCCTCGGCCGCCGCGGTGCTGCTCGCCTCGGGCACCCCCGGCAAGCGCTACGCCCTCCCGCACGCCCGCGTGCTGATCCACCAGCCCTACACCGAGGGCGGCGGGCAGGGCACCGACATCGAGATCCAGGCCAACGAGCTCATGCGGATGCGCACCGAGATGGAGGGCATCCTCGCCAAGCACACCGGCCGGGAGATCGAGGTCGTCCGCAAGGACATCGAGCGCGACAAGATCCTCACCGCGCCCGACTCGGTCGAGTACGGCATCGTCGACTCGGTCATCCCCTCACGCAAGGCCTCGGCTGCGGCCGCACCGACGACCCCACGACCCTGATGCAGGCAGCCTCATACGCCGTCTGACCAGGTACGACGCCCGTCCCGCAGCAACGCGGGGCGGGCGTTGCGCTGTCGGCGTAACGCGCCGGTTTCCCGTGTTTCCCACCCGGCCATCGGGCTGCCTGCGGGGTACCGTCGGACCCGTCGAGCGCGGCGAGCGCGCATGACGGCTGACCGGTTCCGGCGGCGCGGGTGGGCACGACCGACGAAGGGACGATCGCGTGGCGCGAGTCGGTGACGGTGGCGACCTGCTCAAGTGCTCGTTCTGCGGCAAGAGCCAGAAGCAGGTCAAGAAGCTCATCGCGGGCCCGGGGGTCTACATCTGCGACGAGTGCATCGACCTGTGCAACGAGATCATCGAGGAAGAGCTCAGCGAGTCCAGCGACCTCCAGTTCGACGAGCTGCCCAAGCCGCGCGAGATCTATGAGTTCCTCGACAAGTACGTCATCGGCCAGGACGCCGCCAAGAAGGCGCTCGCCGTGGCCGTCTACAACCACTACAAGCGAGTGCAGTCAGGCGCCGGCTCCGAGCGTCGTGGCGAGGACGCCGTCGAGCTCGCCAAGTCCAACATCCTGCTGCTCGGTCCCACCGGCTCGGGCAAGACGCTGCTCGCGCAGACTCTCGCGCGCATGCTCAACGTGCCGTTCGCCATCGCCGACGCCACCGCGCTCACCGAGGCGGGCTACGTCGGCGAGGACGTCGAGAACATCCTGCTCAAGCTGATCCAGGCAGCCGACTACGACGTCAAGAAGGCCGAGACCGGGATCATCTACATCGACGAGATCGACAAGGTCGCCCGCAAGAGCGAGAACCCGTCGATCACGCGTGACGTCTCCGGCGAGGGCGTGCAGCAGGCGCTGCTCAAGATCCTCGAGGGCACGACCGCCTCGGTCCCGCCGCAGGGGGGGCGCAAGCACCCGCACCAGGAGTTCATCCAGATCGACACCACCAACGTGCTGTTCATCGTCGGTGGCGCGTTCGCGGGCCTCGACAAGATCATCGAGCAGCGGATCGGTCGCAAGGCGCTCGGCTTCACCGCGTCGATGGACGCCGCGACCGACACCAACCCCGACAACGTGTTCGGCCGGGTCATGCCCGAGGACATGCTCAAGTTCGGCATGATCCCGGAGTTCATCGGCCGCCTGCCGGTCTTCACCTCGGTGGTGGCGCTCGATCGCGAGGCGCTGGTCAAGGTGCTCACCGAGCCGCGCAACGCGCTCGTGCGTCAGTACCAGCGGCTCTTCGAGCTCGACAACGTCGAGCTCGAGTTCAGCGCCGACGCGCTCGAGGCCGTCGCCGACCTGGCGATCCTGCGCGGCACCGGTGCGCGCGGGCTGCGCGCCATCATGGAGGAGGTCCTGCTCTCCGTGATGTACGACGTGCCCAGCCGTGACGACGTCGCTCGCGTCGTCGTCACCGGTGAGGTCGTGCTCGACAACGTGCTGCCGACCCTCGTCCCGCGCGACGCCGCCCCCGCGCGACGCGAGCGTCGCGAGAAGAGCGCCTGACCGCACGATCCCGGTCCCGAGCGCTCAGCCCTTCTGAGGGCCAGAGGTCAGGATGTCGTCTCCACCTTCGCGCGCACGGCGATCGCCGTCTCGGCCCCTGCCTCCGGTGACGCGGGACGCAGCACGGTGACCGAGCCGAACGAGGCGTCATCGACCCAGAAGCACAGGCTCGCCGGTGTCGCACTCACGACGGTGGTGCCGCAGCGCATCTGCCCCTCGAGCTCGCCCACCGTCACGGTGACGACGTCGCTGACCTCGGCTCCCGAGGACGCCTCGAACCCGGCGAAGGCAGCGGCGATCGCGGCAGCGTCGAGGGAGGCTCCGTTCTTCCACGCGATGACCGTGACCACCGGGGTCGTGCCGATGCCGTAGACGCCGCTCACAGGGGCGGTCAGCCCAGGAAGCGCCGTGGTGGTCGTGGCCGCGCTCAGCGCGGTGTCTGCCGCTCCGCTCACCCGCGTGAGCCCGCCGACCTGCGCCGGTGCCGCCAGGGTCACCCGTGCGGGTGTGAGGACCGGTGCCGCGGTGGCGGGCCGTGCCACCGGCTCGGGGTCCGCGGTGACGAGCAGACCGGGCCAGACGAACGCCGCCACCGCTGCCGCGACCACGACGGTGCCGAGAGCACCGACGAGCACCAGCCGTCGACGCGAGGCACCCGGGGTGCTGTCGTCGCCGAGCGTCTCGGTCGAGGCGTCCGGGTCGGGGTCCTCGGGCGTCGCGTCCGTCGCCGGCTCGGCGACCGGAGCCGGCACGAGGGTCTGCGGGTCGGGGGCGTCGAGCGGCACGGGAGGGTCAGCGAGCTCGGCGAGACCGGCGAGACCGGCGAGGTCGTCGGGCACGACGGGGATCCCGCTGGTCGCGTCCGCGTCCGCGAGCTCCGGGGTGGGGTCCTCGACCGGCTCCGACGGGCGCCGAGGGAAGCCCCAGCCGGAGCGCATCGGGGCGGGACCGTTCGCGGCGAGCGCCATCGGCACGCTGAAGGCGACGAACGCGCCCGCCTCCTCGAGCTCGAGGGACTCGGTCTCCTCGACCAGGTCGGGCGGCGCAGGCGCGGGCTCAGCCTCCGGTGTCGGCTCGGGGGCGATCGGGGCCTCGGGCAGGGCCCAGGTGGGCAGGGGCACCCCGGGCAGGATCGTGGCGGAACGCACCACGTCGTCGGTCTGCGGTTCAGGCGTACCTGGCACGTCGTCACCCCGGAGGCGTCGGCGACTGGCGCTGGTCGCCGGTCGTCTCCTCGGGTGGATCGACGCGTTGCGCCGCTCCCTTGAGGGGAGCGGGGGCGAGCGTGCTCAGCCGGACTCGGGCGCCAGGGTCACGACGACGGCGAGCGGGCCGTCGGCCTCGAGGAAGCTGAGCTCTCCGACGCGGCCCGCCGCGGCGAGGTCACCCGCCGCCTCGCGCACCCGCGCGATCTCCGCCGCTCCGCCGGAGACGACCGCCGAGGCGACAGCGACGCGCATCGAGACCTTCGCCTCGCTCTTGGCCTTGCGGATGCCCGAGAGCACCCCGGCCACGTCGGTCACGATCGCGGCGTCACCGGTGGCGCCGGCGAGCTCGTGCGTCGAGGGCCAGGGCGCGCGGTGCACGCTGCCCTCGCGCCACCAGCCCCAGACCTCCTCGGTCACGAAGGGCAGCACCGGCGCGAACAGCCGCAGCTGCACCGACAGCGCTAGTGCCAGTGCGGCCTTCGCCGAGTCGGCGGCCTCCGGCCCGCGGGCGCCGTACGCGCGATCCTTGACCAGCTCGACGTGGTCGTCGCAGAACGACCAGAAGAAGCTCTCGGTCAGCTCGAGCGCACGTGCGTAGTTGTAGTCGTCGTAAGCCGCGGTCGCCTCGTCGACGACGGTCGCGAGCGAGGCGAGCATCGCCCGGTCCAGCGGGTCGGTCACCACGGCGAGGTCGTCGGGGAGGTCGGCGTCGAAGCCGAGCACGAACTTGCTCGCGTTGAGCAGCTTGATGGCGAGCCGTCGGCCGATCTTCATCTGGCCGACGTCGAACGCGGTGTCGGTGCCGGGACGCCCGCTCGCTGCCCAGTAGCGCAGCGCGTCGGCGCCGTGCTCGTCGAGCAGGTCGACCGGAGTGAGCGCGTTGCCCTTGGACTTGCCCATCTTCTTGCGGTCGGGGTCGAGGATCCAGCCGCTGATCGCGGCGTGCTTCCACGGCAGCACGTCGTCCTCGAGGTGCGCGCGCACCACCGAGGAGAACAGCCAGGTGCGGATGATCTCGTGCGCCTGCGGGCGCAGGTCGAAGGGCCAGAGCCGCTCCCACAGGTCGGCGTCGGTCTCCCAGAGCCCGGCGATCTGCGGCGAGAGCGACGAGGTCGCCCACGTGTCCATCACGTCCGGGTCGCCCATGAAGCCACCGGCGACCCCGCGCTGCGACGCGTCGTACCCGGTCGGGACGTCGCTGCTCGGGTCGACCGGGAGCTCGTCCTCCCGGGGCACGATCGGCTCGTCGTAGACCGGCAGGGCGTGCTCGTCGAGGCGGTACCAGACCGGCACGGACACCCCGAAGAACCGCTGCCGCGAGACCAGCCAGTCGCCGTTGAGGCCTTCGACCCACGAGGTGTAGCGGGCCTGCATGTACGGCGGGTGCCAGGAGATCTCGGCGCCGCGCTCGACCAACCGGGCGCGCAGGTCGGCGTCGCGACCGCCGTTGCGGATGTACCACTGCCGGGTGGTGACGATCTCGAGCGGCTTGTCGCCCTTCTCGTAGAACTTCACCTGCTGCACCGTCGGGCGCGGGTCGCCCTCGACGTAGCCGGCTGCGGTGAGCGCCTCGACCATGCGCTCCTTCGCGGTGAACGAGGTCGCGCCCGCGATCGCGGCGTACGTCTCGCGCCCGGTCTCCGAGACCAGCCACTCGGGGGTCTCGGGCAGGATCCGGCCGTCCCAGCCGATGATGGGGCGGGTCGGCAGTGCCAGCTCCCGCCACCAGGTCACGTCGGTCGTGTCACCGAACGTGCAGATCATCGCGATGCCCGTTCCCTTCTCGGGATCGGCGAGGTGGTGCGCGACGACGGGCACCTCGACGTCGAACAGCGGCGTGCGCACGGTCGTGCCGAACAGCGGCTGGTAGCGCTCGTCGTCGGGGTGCGCCACGAGCGCGACGCACGCGGCGAGCAGCTCGGGACGCGTCGTGTCGATGTGCACGCGCGTGCCGTCCGCCGCGGGGAACCCGAGGCGGTAGTAGGTGCCCTGGCGCTCGCGGTCCTCGAGCTCGGCCTGGGCGACCGCGGTGCGGAAGGTGACGTCCCACAGCGTCGGCGCCTCGGACTGGTAGGCCTCACCGCGCGCGAGGTTGCGCAGGAAGGCGCGCTGCGAGGCGCGGCGGGCCCGCTCGTCGATCGTCTGGTAGCTCTGCGACCAGTCGACGGAGAGGCCGAGCCGGCGCCACAGCTGCTCGAAGACCTTCTCGTCCTCGATCGTGAGGCGCTCGCACAGCTCGACGAAGTTGCGCCGCGAGATCGGCACCTGGCGCTTCTCGTCCGGAGTGGCCGGCGGCTCGTAGGACGCGTCGTAGGGCAGCGACGGGTCGCAGCGGACGCCGAAGTAGTTCTGCACCCGGCGCTCGGTCGGCAGGCCGTTGTCGTCCCAGCCCATCGGATAGAACACCTCGAGCCCGCGCATGCGCTGGTAGCGCGCGATGCAGTCGGTGTGGGTGTAGGAGAACACGTGCCCGACGTGCAGCGACCCGCTGACGGTCGGCGGGGGGGTGTCGATCGAGTAGATCTGCTCCCGGGTCTTCGTCCGGTCGAAGCGGTAGGTGCCCTGGTCGGCCCAGACCTGCGCCCAACGATCCTCGAGGCCGTCGATGGTCGGCTTCTCCGGGACGCGCGAGTCGGGCGCAGGGGTGCTCATGGGCGCCAATCCTAGGCAACGCCGTGCGGTGCCCCGAACCCGTTGCGACCCGGACGGTGGCGGGCCGGGTACGCCGTGCCCGCGTAGGATCGCCGCCCGTGGGCACCGAGGACGATCGCGACGACTCAGACGACGTCCTCGACGACGAGGAGGTCGACCTCCACGGCGCCCTGCTCGACGAGACCGACGACATGAGCGGGCCGCTCGGCGACCTGCGCGGACCCATCGACGAGCGACGCGACGTCATCTACGCCGACGACGACGAGGACGGCGGGCTCGGCCCGGCCTTCGACCCCGACGAGATCGACGAGAACGCGTTCACCCCGCTCGCACCGCTCGAGGGCGATGCCGCCGACGACCTGCTCCAGCGCTACCTCCGCATCGAGGCGCAGCTCTCCGCGCGCTGGCCGGAGTCCCGGATCGAGCCCACGCTCGACCGGGTCCGCGAGGCGGTCGAGCTCCTCGGCGACCCGCACCGCGCCGTGCCCGTCATCCACATCGCCGGCACCAACGGCAAGACCTCGACCGCGCGGATGGTCGAGTCGCTGCTGCGCGCCTTCGGGCTTCGCACCGGGCTCTACACCAGCCCGCACCTGCACAGCGTGCGCGAACGGATCCGACTCGACGGCGAGGCGATCGACATCGAACGCTTCGTCCGCGTGCACGACGAGGTGAAGCCGTACGTCAACTTCGTCGACCGTCGCAGCGTCGGTGCCGGTGGCCCGCCGCTGTCGTTCTTCGAGCTCCTCACCGTGATGGCGTACGCGACGTTCGCCGACGCGCCCGTCGACGTCGCAGTCGTCGAGACCGGCCTCGGCGGCACCTGGGACGCGACCAACGTTGCTGACGGGACCGTCGCCGTCATCACCCCGATCGCCTACGACCACATGGACTATCTGGGGGCAACCCTCACCGCGATCGCGGGGGAGAAGGCCGGGGTCATCAAGCCCGGGTCGGCTGTCGTGCTCGCGGCGCAGGAGCTCGAGGCGGCCGAGGTGCTGCTGCGGCGCACCGTCGAGACCGAGTCGACGGTGGCGCGCGAGGGCCTCGAGTACGGCGTCGTGTCGCGAACCCCGGCGATCGGGGGCCAGGTGCTCACCCTGCAAGGGCCGAGCGGCACCTACGGCGAGATCTTCCTGCCGCTCTTCGGTGCGCACCAGGCCGGCAACGCCGCGGTCGCGCTCGCGGCGGTCGAGGCGTTCCTCGGCGGGGGTAGCACGGCGCTCAACCCCGAGCTGGTGCGCGCAGGCTTCGCCGACGTCGTCTCGCCCGCACGCCTCGAGGTCGTGCGGCGAGGCCCCACGGTGCTCGTCGACGCGGCCCACAACCCGCACGGTGCACGCGCCCTCGTCGCAGCGGTGCAGGACAGCTTCGAGTTCACCCACCTCGTCGGCGTGGTCGCGGTGCTCGCCGACAAAGACGCGCGCGGGCTGCTCGAGGCCCTCGAGCCGCTCCTCGCCGAGGTCATCGTCACGCGGTCCTCCTCCCCGCGCGCGACCGACGTCGACTCCCTCGCCGCGATCGCCGTCGAGGTCTTCGGCGCCGACCGGGTCGAGGCGGTCTCCCGGCTCTCCGACGCGATCGACACCGCGATCGCCCGGGCCGACGAGGCCACGGCGGAGCGTGGGGGCGGCACGGGTGTGCTCGTCACCGGATCGGTCGTCACCGCCGCGGAGGCGCGGGCAATGCTCGGGCACGGGGAGGCCTGAGATGACGGTGCTGCCCTCGGCGATCCTGCTGCTCGAGGCGCTGGTCGTGGCGTTGGCCATCCCGGTCGCGATCTCCGGATCCGGTCAGGGTGGCACGGCCGGCTGGGTGCTCGGGCTCGTGGCCCTCGCGCTGCTGGTGGCCTCGGGGCTGGCTCGGCGCCCGCTCGGAGTCACCATCGGCTGGGTGCTCCAGGGCGCCGTGCTCGCCACCGGGCTCCTCGTCCCGGCGATGTTCGCCCTCGGGCTGGTCTTCCTCGCGGTGTGGATCACCGCGCTGGTGTACGGCGCCAAGGCCGACCGGTTCGCGGCTCGATCGAGGCTCACCGCACCCGGTGCGGGCCCGCCGTCTCCTCCGCCGGCCTCGTCCGCCGGTTCGGGCGCGGGGCCCACGGACGGTTAGGATCGCGCTCGCCGCGACCACGCGGCGTCCCCCTTGGTCTCCAGGAGCTCACATCGTGTCCGAGCGCACCCTTGTCCTCGTCAAGCCCGACGGCGTCGCTCGCGGCCTCGTCGGCGAGGTCCTCTCGCGGATCGAGCGCAAGGGGTTCACCCTTGTCGCGCTGGAGCTGCGCACGCTCGACCGCGCGACCGCCGAGGAGCACTACGGCGAGCACCAGGACAAGCCGTTCTTCGGCGAGCTGGTCGACTTCATCACCTCCGGCCCGCTGCTCGCCGCCGTGATCGAGGGTCGCGAGGCCATCGCGTCCTGTCGCACGATGATGGGCGCGACCGACCCCTCCAAGTCTGCCCCCGGCACCATCCGCGGCGACCTGGCCACCGTGATGAGCGAGAACGTCTCGCACGGCTCGGACTCCGCGGAGTCCGCCGCCCGGGAGATCACCTTGTTCTTCCCGCACCTCTGATACGACCGAGATCCGGCCCTCCCGCCGGGATCGGGACCTGCGGACGCCGGGCGTGATGCTCGCCACGCGGCCCGCCTGAGGTCCGCAGCCCGGACGGCGACGTGGACGAGGCACCCCCGGTTCGCCGTACCATGGCCTCGAGGTGCTGCGCCGCAACGTCGCGGCCGGTCCGCCCGCTCGCTCTCCCCGGAAGGCTTCCCCGCCCCATGGCCAACAAACTCTCGTTCATCGGTCGCGACATGGCCGTCGACCTCGGCACCGCCAACACGCTGGTCTATGTGCGTGGCCGCGGCATCGTGCTCGACGAGCCCAGCGTGGTGGCGATCAACAACACCACCGGCGGGATCCTCGCGGTCGGCGCCGAGGCGAAGAAGATGATCGGCCGCACGCCGGGCAACATCGTCGCCATCCGCCCCCTCAAGGACGGTGTTATTGCCGACTTCGACACGACCGAGCGCATGCTGCGCTACTTCATCCAGAAGGTGCACAAGCGTCGCCACCTCGCCAAGCCGCGCCTCGTCGTGTGCGTGCCCTCCGGCATCACCGGGGTCGAGCAGCGCGCGGTGAAGGACGCCGGGTACGCCGCCGGAGCCCGCAAGGTCTACATCATCGAGGAGCCCATGGCCGCCGCCATCGGCGCCGGGCTCCCCGTGCACGAGCCCACCGGCAACATGGTCGTCGACATCGGCGGTGGCACCACCGAGGTCGCCGTCATCTCCCTCGGCGGCATCGTGACCAGCCTCTCCATCCGCGTGGGCGGTGACGAGCTCGACACCTCGATCATCAACTACGTGAAGAAGGAGTACTCCCTCATGCTCGGCGAGCGCACCGCCGAGGAGATCAAGATGGCCATCGGCTCGGCCTTCCCGAGCCCGGACGAGCCGCACGCGGAGATCCGCGGCCGCGACCTCGTCACCGGCCTCCCGCGCACGGTCGTCGTGACCGCCGAGGAGATCCGCCGCGCCATCGACGAGCCGGTCAACGCGATCGTCGACGCCGTCAAGACCACGCTCGACCGCACGCCGCCCGAGCTCTCCGGCGACATCATGGACCGCGGCATCGTCCTCACCGGTGGTGGCGCGCTGCTCCACGGGCTCGACGAGCGGCTCCGGCACGAGACCGGCATGCCCATCGTCATCGCCGAGAACCCCCTCGAGTGCGTGGCCCTCGGGTCCGGCAAGTGCGTCGAGGAGTTCGAGGCGCTCCAGCAGGTCCTCATCGCCGAGGCGCGCAGCTAGGGCCCAGCGCCCGCGCGACCTGACTCCTAGGCTGGCGCCCGCGACGTGATCCCGCGTCGCGGGCCTACGCATGACCTCGACCGACCAGGGAGACAGCACCCGATGAGGGACAACCGGCGGACGCGGACCGTTCTCGGTCTGCTCCTGCTGAGCTCGCTGACCCTGGTCGTGCTGAGCCTTCGCGGTGCCGGTGAGGGCGCCCGCGACGGTGCCAACGGCGTCTTCGGGCCGATCCAGAGCGCGGCCAGCGCGCTCGTGCGCCCGATCGGCGACTTCCTCTCGTCGGTGTCCTCGCTGGGGAGCAAGGACGAGCATATCGCCGAGCTGCAGCGCACCAACGACGAGCTCACGGCGCAGCTCGCCACCACCGAGTACGAGCGCAACCGGGCCCAGGAGCTCAACGAGCTGCTCCGGCTCACCGGTGCCGGGCAGTACCGCACCGTGCCGGCCCAGGTCGTGGCGTACGGCCCCACGCAGGGCTTCGCCTGGACCGTCACCATCGACGCCGGCAGCGCCGACGGGGTCAAGGTCGACCAGAACGTGGTCAACGGTCAGGGGCTCGTCGGTCGCGTCGTCCGCGTCGGCACCTCGACGTCCGTCGTCGTCCTGCTCGTCGATGCGACGGCGACCGTCGGCGCCCGGATCGAGTCGTCGATGGAGGTCGGGTTCCTCAACGGCACCGGGGATCCCGTCGCCCTCGAGCTGCAGCTGCTCGACCCCTTCGCCCCGGCTCAGCCGGGCGACCGCCTGGTGTCCTTCGGCGTCCGCGGCGGCGCCTACGTCCCCGGCATCCCGCTCGGCACCATCACCGAGGTGGCGGGCACCCCCGGCCAGCTCACCCGCATCGCCACCGTGGTCCCGTTCGTCGACGTGACCACGCTCGACCTCGTCGGCGTGATCACCGAGGCGCCGCGCACCGACCCGCGCGACTCGGTCCTGCCGCCGAAGCCGAAGCCGACGCCGTCCGCGAGCCCGAGCGCGACCCCGAGCGCGACCCCGTCGCCCGGGGCGTCCTGAGATGGCCTTCGCGCGCTGGATGCTGGTCTCGGCGCTCGTGGTCACGGCGCTGCTGGTCGAGCTGACCGTCCTGCCGCTGCTGCACCTTCCCGGTGCCGTGCCCGACCTGCTCACGGTCACCGTGATCGCCATCGGCTTCGCCGCCGGACCGATCCGCGGGTCGGTCACCGGCTTCGCCGCCGGCCTGCTGCTCGACCTCGTCCCCCCTGCTGACGGCCTGCTCGGGCTCAGCGCGGTCATGCTCGTGACCGTCGGCTACCTCGCCGGCCTGCTCGGTGCCGAGACCAGCCGCTCGCCGTTCTCGACCGTGGGCCTCACCTCCCTGCTCAGCGCCGGTGCCGTCCTCGGCCAGGCGATGGTCGGCGGCATCGTGCTGGACCCGCGGGTGAGCTGGGACAGGGTGCCCGGCCTGGTGCTCACGGCCGCGGCGTACGCCGCAGTCCTGGCCGCGTTCGTCGTGCCCACGGTGGGGGCGCTCTGGCGCCGGGTCGAACCGCCGACCCCCCGCTACGACGTCGGACGCCTGTAGCCGGACGCCGGTATCCTGGGATCCGGCGTGAGTGACGGGTCACGTCCGGGAACCCGCTCCGGACCCCCCTCGTCCACACGTCAAGCACGTGTGGACCCCGGCCCGCCCGGGACCGCCCCGCTCGACCAGCAACCGACGCCCTTGGAGTCCTGACCCGTGAGCGAGCGGTCGACCCTGCGCCTCGCGGTGCTCGGCATCCTGCTGGGGTCACTGCTGCTCACGATGGTGAGCCGGTTGTTCTTCCTCCAGGTCGTGGCCGCCGACGTCTACACCCAGAAGGCGTCCGACAACCGGATCCGCGAGGTGGTCACCCCGGCCACGCGCGGTCTGATCCTCGACCAGGCCGGTCGGCCGCTGGTCTCCAACCGCACCTCGCTGGTCGTCAGCGTCGACCGCACCGAGATCGCCAAGGCGAGCGACGACGGTGTCGCGGTGCTCACGCGGCTCGCGAAGGCGCTGGGCACGACGTACGCCGTCCTCGCCGACAAGCTCACCCTCTGCGGCACCAAGGACGCCCCCAAGGCGCCCGTGTGCTGGAACGGCTCGCCCTACCAGCCGATCCCGGTGGCCAAGGACATCACCCAGGACCTCGCCCTCCAGATCATGGAGAAGCGCTCCGACTACCCCGGCGTCACCGCCGGCCTCGAAGCCGTGCGCGAGTTCCCGACGCCCTACGGCGTCAATGCCGCCCACCTGCTCGGCTACCTCGGCCCGGTCAGCGACGAGGAGCTGGCCGTGCAGAAGGCCGCGCGCGATGCCGGCGGGGTCGGCGCCGCCGAGTCGCTGCTGCGCCGCACCGACCTGATCGGGCGGGCCGGGCTCGAGTCGGAGTACGACGAGGCCCTGCGCGGCACCCCCGGCATCAAGCGGCTCACGGTCGACCAGTCCTCGGCGGTCGTCGGCACGGCAGGGGAGACCGACTCGAAGCCGGGCGACTACGTCGTGACCAACATCGACGCCCGGCTCCAGTCGGTCGTCGAGAAGGAGCTGCTCGCCGCGATCACCAAGGCGCGCAAGACGCCGGTCCGCGGTGGTTCGGGCTACTACAAGGCCGACTCCGGCGCGGCCGTGGTCCTCGACGTCACCAACGGCCACGTCCTCGCGATGGCCTCCTACCCGAGCTATGACCCGTCGGTCTGGGTCGGCGGGATCTCCGCCGCCGAGTACGCCGGCCTCACGGGCACCACGTCCGGCAACCCGCTCACCTCGCGCGCCATGCAAGGGCAGTTCGTCCCCGCGTCGACCTTCAAGATCGTGTCGGCGTCCGCGGCGCTGCAGAACGGGTACTCGGCCTACGCGACCTACAAGTGCCCGCCCTTCCTCCAGGTCGGCAACCGCAAGTTCTCCAACTTCGAGGGCGAGGCTCCCGGCGACGTCGATCTCGCCAAGGGGCTCGCGGTCTCCTGCGACACGATGTGGTACCAGGTCGCCAACGACATGTGGGTGCGTGACGGCGGGCTCACGCCCGTCGCCACCCCGAAGGACCCGATCGAGACGATGGCGAAGGCCTACGGCTTCGGGCGGGCCACCGGGATCGACCTGCCGAGCGAGTCCCGCGGCCGGGTCGGCGGTCGCGCGTTCAAGACCGCGCTCAACGCCCAGCTCAGCGTCGCGTGGTGCAAGCGGGCGAAGACCGGCTACCCCGAGGTCGCGAAGACCGACCCGCCCCGCGCCGCCTACCTCAAGGCCCTGGCGGTGGAGAACTGCGCCGACGGTGGTGTGTTCCGCGTCGGTGACTCGGTCAACCTCTCGATCGGCCAGGGCGACACGGTCGTGACCCCGCTGCAGATGGCCACGGCGTACGCCGCCCTCGCCAACGGCGGCACGATCTACGCGCCACAGGTCGCCAAGGGCGTGATCGCCAGCGACGGCACCGTCGTGAGCACGGTCGCACCGAAGAAGATCGGGACGCTGCCGGTCTCCAAGGCCAATCTCACCTTCCTGCGCAAGGCGTTCACGGACGTGACGACCCGCGAGTACGGCACCGGCTACAACCCGTTCCGGGGCTTCCCCCTCGACCAGGTCCCCGTGGCGGCCAAGACCGGCACCGGCCAGGCGTCCGGCGGGCAGCAGTCCACCTCGTGGTTCGCCACCTTCGCGCCGTCGAACGCGCCGAAGTACGCCGTCGTCGTCATGGTCAACCAGGGCGGCACCGGCGCCGGCACCAGCGCACCCAGCGTGCGACGCATCTACGAGGCGATCTTCGGCATCAGCGGCACCACGGTCGACCCGACGAGGTCGGTGCTCGTCGGTGGCGCCCCGAGCACCACCCTCCCGACCGTGCGCACGGACGGCACGCCGGTCTACCCGGGCATGCCGACGACGGTCGCCAAGGCATCCCCCGTGCCCCCCGCCTCTCCCTCGCCCGCCGGCACGTCCTCGGGGCTGCTCGCCGTGCCGGTGCTCGCGCTCGGTGGTCTGCTCGGTCGCTCCGCTCGGCGCCGCCGGTCATCGACGCCGGTGCGGCTGTGGTCCTCATGACCCTGGCCTACCCGACCACGCTGGCCCGTCGACGCAGCACGTCCTACCTGCGCCAGCTCGACCTCACCCTGCTGGGTAGCGCGCTCGCGCTCTCGATCCTCGGTGCCGTGCTCGTGTGGTCGGCGACCAAGGGCAAGCTGATCGGCTTCGAGACCGACCCCGAGGCCTACCTCAAGAAGCACCTCGTCAACCTGGTGATCGGCCTGTTCCTCGGCTGGGTGCTCTCGCGCTTCGACTACCGGCTGCTGCGCGCCTACACCCCGATCCTGTGGGGCGCTTCCATCGTCGGGCTCCTGATCGTGCTCTCGCCGCTGGGCAAGACCATCAACGGTGCGCACGCCTGGATCGTGCTGCCGGCCGGCTTCACCATCCAGCCCTCGGAGTTCGCGAAGCTCGCGATCATCCTGGGGATGGCGATGATCCTCTCGGAGAAGCGCGACGCCGAGAACGAGCCGCGCGACATCGACGTCGTCTACGCGCTGATCGTCGCCGCGATCCCGATGGCCCTGGTCATGCTGCAGCCGGACCTCGGCACCGTCCTGGTCACGGCCTGCGCGGTGTTCGGCATCATCGCGGTCTCGGGGGCGAAGTCGCGCTGGCTGTTCGGCATCATCGCCGGAGGCGCGCTGGTGGCGTTCGTCGCGATCAAGGTCGGGATCCTCCAGCAGTACCAGCTCGATCGGCTCACCGCCTTCGCGGACCCGGCAGCCAACCCGCGCGGCATCGGCTACAACACCCAGCAGGCCCGCATCGCGATCGGCTCCGGCGGGATCTTCGGCACGGGTCTGTTCGAGGGACAGCAGACCCAGGGTCGCTTCGTTCCCTACAACCAGACCGACTTCGTCTACTCGGTCGCGGGGGAGGAGCTCGGCTTCGTCGGCGCCGCCGGCATCATCGCGCTGCTCGCGATCCTGCTCTGGCGCGCGGTCCGGATCGCGATGCGGGCCGCGGACCTCTTCGGCCGCCTCGTCGCCACCGGGATCGCGTGCTGGATCGGCTTCCAGGCCTTCGAGAACATCGGCATGAACCTCGGGATCATGCCGGTCACCGGCGTACCCCTGCCCTTCGTCTCCTACGGCGGCACCTCCATGTTCGCCAGCTGGATGGCCATAGGTCTGCTCATGAACGTCCACCTCCGCTCCCAGGAGTGAGCTGGGCTGCACGTCCCGCCCCGGTCGTTAGGATTGCCTCACCCGCACGCCTCCTGGTGAAAGGCCCTCCCTGCTGTGTCCGTCGAGTCGGTGTTCCCCCAGCTCGAGGCTCTGCTTCCGCTGGTGAGCAAGCCCGTGCAGTACGTCGGGGGCGAGCTCAACGCGATCACGAAGGAGTGGGACTCCGTCGCGGTGCACTGGGTGCTGATGTATCCCGACGCGTACGAGGTGGGCGTGCCCAACCAAGGCGTGCAGATCCTCTACGAGGTGCTCAACGAACGCACCGACGCGCTCGCCGAGCGCACGTACTCGGTGTGGCCCGACCTCGAGAAGCTCATGCGTGAGCGCGACGTCCCCCAGTTCACGGTCGACGCGCACCGTCCCGTCGGAGCGTTCGACGTCCTCGGTCTCAGCTTCTCGACCGAGCTCGGTTACACCAACATGCTCACCGCGCTCGACCTCGCCAAGATCCCGCTGCACGCACGCGACCGCGACGAGTCGCACCCCGTCGTGCTGGCGGGCGGGCACGCGGCGTTCAACCCGGAGGCCATCGCCGACTTCATCGACGCCGCAGTGCTCGGCGACGGTGAGCAGGCCGTCCTCGCCATCACCGACATCGTGCGCGACTGGAAGGCCGTGGGCCGGCCTGGTGGTCGCGAGGAGCTGCTGCTGCGGCTCGCGCGCACCGGCGGCGTCTATGTCCCGGCGTTCTACGACGTCGACTACCTGCCCGACGGGCGGATCCAGCGGGTGGCACCCAACCGTCCCGGCGTGCCGTGGCGGGTCACGAAGCACACCGTGATGGACCTCGACGAGTGGCCCTACCCGAAGGCACCGATCGTCCCGCTCGCCGAGAGCGTGCACGAGCGGATGAGCGTGGAGATCTTCCGCGGCTGCACCCGCGGCTGCCGCTTCTGCCAGGCCGGCATGATCACCCGACCGGTACGCGAGCGCAGTGCGCGCACGATCGCGGAGATGGTCGACAACGGCCTTGCCAAGACGGGGTACGAGGAGGTCGGGCTGCTCAGCCTGAGCAGCGCCGACCACAGCGAGATCGCGGTCATCGCCAAGGGACTCGCGGATCGCTACGAAGGCACCGAGACCGGGCTGTCGCTGCCGAGCACGCGCGTCGACGCCTTCAACATCGAGCTGGCGAACGAGCTGACCCGCAACGGTCGGCGCAGCGGTCTGACCTTCGCGCCGGAGGGCGGCAGCGAGCGCCTGCGCAAGGTGATCAACAAGATGGTCACGGAGGAGGACCTCATCCGCACGGTCGCCACGGCGTACGGCAACGGCTGGCGGCAGGTGAAGCTCTACTTCATGTGCGGCCTCCCGACCGAGACCGATGAGGACGTGCTGCAGATCGCCGAGCTCGCCAGCCGCGTCATCGAGACTGGCCGCCAGGTCAGTGGCACCAAGGACATCCGGTGCACGGTGTCGATCGGCGGGTTCGTCCCCAAGCCGCACACGCCGTTCCAGTGGGCCCGCCAGCTCGACCACGAGACCACCGACGCGCGGCTGCGCAAGCTGCGCGACGCGATCCGCGCCGACCGCAAGTACGGCAAGTCGATCGGATTCCGCTATCACGACGGCAAGCCCGGCATCGTCGAAGGACTCCTCTCCCGCGGTGACCGGCGCGTCGGCGCCGTGATCGAGCAGGTGTGGCGCGACGGTGCCCGCTTCGACGGGTGGAGCGAGCACTTCAGCTTCGACGCGTGGATGACGGCGGCGCAGTCGGCCTTCGCCGACCTGCCGGTCGACGTCGACTGGTTCACCACGCGCGAGCGCGAGCACACCGAGGTCCTCCCGTGGGACCACCTCGACTCAGGGCTCGACAAGGACTGGCTCTGGGAGGACTGGCAGGACTCGCTCTCCGAGGTCGAGGTCGAGGACTGCCGCTGGACCCCGTGCTTCGACTGCGGCGTCTGCGACCAGATGGGCACCGAGATCCAGGTCGGCCCGACCGGTGCGACCCTGCTCGGCATGCCGGCCCTGCCGGTCCGCGGCGAGGGCCTTCTCGCTGCCTCGGTCGCGGCGGGATCCGGCGACACCTGATGGCTCGCCAACCACCGGTCCGTGACGTCGCACCCACGGTCCAGCGGCTGCGGCTGCGCTATGCCAAGCGCGGTCGGCTCAGGTTCACGAGCACCCGCGACTTCCAGCGTGCGCTCGAGCGGGCCCTCCGCCGTACCGGCGTGCCGATGGCCTACAGCCAGGGCTTCAACCCGCACCCGCGGATCAGCTATACCAACGCCGCACCCACGGGCACGGCGAGCGAGGCCGAGTACGTCGAGCTCGCGGTCACCTCGGTGCTCGACCCGGAGCTGCTCCGCGCCTCGCTCGATGCCGCCCTCCCGCCAGGGCTCGACGTGCTCGAGGTGGTCGAGGTGCGTGCCCCGGACTTCGCCGAGCGGCTGCAGGCCAGCGTCTGGGTGATCGAGCTGCCCGGAGTCGAGCCGGAGGTCGCCCGCGTCGCCGTCGACGCCTTCCTCGCGGCGTCGGTCGTCGAGGTCCAGCGGCTCACCAAGTCCGGCATGCGGAGCTTCGATGCGCGGGAGCCCGTGATCAGGCTCGACCTGCGCCACGCGGAGACCCCCGCCGGCGCGGGGACGGTGATCGAGCCGCCCTGTGCGATACTCGACCTGGTCGTGCGGCACGTCACACCGTCCGTTCGACCCGATGACGTCCTTGCCGCGCTCCGACATGTGGCCGACCCCGTGCCGCCGATCCCCGCCCGGGTGACCCGGCTGGCACAGGGGCCGCTTGTCGCGGACGCGAGCATCGGCACCGCGATGGACGCGGTGTCCGACCCGCTCGCGC
Organism: Actinomycetes bacterium; assembly: GCA_031373405.1. Lineage (GTDB taxonomy): Bacteria > Actinomycetota > Actinomycetes > S36-B12 > CAIYMF01 > Longivirga. The sequence goes on along the minus strand of JANMMN010000031.1, from coordinate 11,041 downwards.
CTGACCGCAGCTAGCGCACCAAGTCGGCACCCGTTCGGGTCCCGTCACCTCGGGGCACGCGCGAGTGCATCCCACTGGCTTTCGTCTGCGGTACGCCGCAGGCGACAAGGCCTCCGCGCACGGCCCTCCGGCCCGCGGCGGCGTCGGACGCGCAATCGTCCACGGCGCGGCGTGGCCCGGCCCCGCGGAGGTCGGAACTGGAGCAACTCTCGTGAGCGACGACACGTCGACCCCCACCACTGACACCACCCCGGCGGCACCCCGGCGCCGCCGAGCGGCCGGCCGCCCGGCCGGGCCGCCCGCCGAGGTGACCGCCGCGACGACGCCTGCGGCGGCGCCCCCCGCACCGGCGGAGAGCTCGCCGGACACGGACCCGGCACCCAGGTCCGCGCGCTAGGCGACCAAGAAGGCCGCCGAGCCCGCCGCCAAGAAGGCTGCGAAGGCCCCGGCCAAGAAGGCCGCGAAGGCCCCGGCCAAGAAGGCCGCCAAGAACGCGGCCGTCCCTCCTGCCGAGCCTGTCGTCGAGGCGAGCGTCGAGCGCGCCGCCCCGGCCGCAGCACTCACCGCGGGCACCGACGCCCCGTCGGTCGAGACCGCGCCGGGTCGCCGCACCCGCGGCCGCAAGGCCCCGGCCCCGTCGATCCCGTCCTTCTCCGCTGTCCCCGTCGTCGTCGCCGCCGGGGTGGCCGATGCCCCGGCCGCCGGCCTGCTCATGTTCCAGGCACCCAGCGTCGAGGCCGCTCCCGCGCGTCGGGCCCGCCCGGCGAAGAAGACCGCGCCGGCCGTGGTCGTCGAGGACACGCTCGAGGACGAGGACGACGCCGAGCCGGCCGAGTCCACCGACGACGCCGCGACGACCGACGACGAGTCCGGTGACGGTGCTCCGCGCCGTCGGCGCCGTCGCGGGGGACGCGGTCGTCGCCGTCGTCCTGGCGGCGAGTACGACGGATCCGACGACGACGACGCTGACCCTGAGGCAGAGCGCGCGGCTGACGCCGCCGCCGAGACCGCGGGCGAGACCACGGACACGGAGGGCGAGACGGGAGACGGCGAGGACGGCGGTGGTTCGAGCCGTCGCCGTCGCCGTCGTCGCCGGGGAGGTGCCGACGGAGAAGCCGACGGCGCCGAGAACGACCCGCCCAACACGGTCACGCGGGTGCGCGAGCCACGTGCTCGCTCGTCCGCCTCCGAGATCACCTCGGTCAAGGGCTCGACCCGGCTCGAGGCCAAGAAGCAGCGCCGCCGTGAGGGTCGCGAGACGGGACGCCGTCGGCCCTCGATCCTGACCGAGGCCGAGTTCCTCGCCCGCCGCGAGGCCGTCGACCGCGTGATGGTCGTGCGTCAGCGCGCCGACCGCACCCAGATCGCCGTGCTCGAGGACGGTGTGCTCGTCGAGCACTACGTCAACCGCAACAGCGGCGCGTCGATGATCGGCAACGTGTACCTCGGCAAGGTGCAGAACGTGCTGCCGAGCATGGAGGCGGCGTTCGTCGATGTCGGCCGCGGCCGCAACGCGGTGCTCTACGCCGGCGAGGTCAACTGGGACGCCGCCGGCCTGGAGGGCCAGCCCAAGCGCATCGAGGTCGCCCTCAAGCCCGGCGACCCCATCCTCGTGCAGGTCAGCAAGGACCCGCTGGGCCACAAGGGTGCGCGCCTCACCGCGCAGATCTCGCTCCCCGGCCGATTCCTCGTCTACGTGCCCCAGGGCTCGATGACCGGCATCAGCCGCAAGCTTCCCGACACCGAGCGCACCCGGCTCAAGTCGATCCTGCGCCAGGTCGTCCCCGAGCACGCGGGCGTCATCGTGCGGACGGCGGCCGAAGGGGCGAGCGAGGAGGAGCTCCGCCGCGACGTCGAGCGCCTCGCCGAGCAATGGACGGAGATCGAGGAGAAGGTCGCCAAGGGGTCGAGCAGCGCGCCGATGCTGCTGCACGGCGAGCCCGACCTTGCGATCAAGGTCGTGCGCGACATCTTCAACGAGGACTTCGGTCGCCTCGTCGTCGAAGGCGACGAGGCGTGGTCGACGATCGAGGCGTACGTCTCCGGCGTCGCCCCTGACCTCGCCGACCGGATCGAGAAGTTCGTCGGTCCTGGCGACCTGTTCACGACGTACCGGATCGACGAGCAGCTCGCGAAGGCGCTCGACCGCAAGGTGTGGCTGCCCTCCGGCGGCTCGCTGGTCATCGACCGCACCGAGGCGATGACCGTCGTCGACGTCAACACCGGCAAGTTCACCGGTCAGGGCGGCAACCTCGAGGAGACGGTCACCCGTAACAACCTCGAGGCGGCGGAGGAGATCGTGCGTCAGCTCCGGCTGCGCGACATCGGCGGCATCATCGTCGTCGACTTCATCGACATGGTGCTCGAGAACAACCGCGACCTCGTCCTGCGGAGACTGCTCGAGTGCCTCGGCCGCGACCGCACCAAGCACCAGGTCGCCGAGGTCACCTCGCTCGGTCTCGTGCAGATGACGCGCAAGCGGATCGGACAGGGCCTGCTCGAGGTCTTCAGCGAGCCGTGCGAGTCCTGCCAGGGCCGTGGTTTCCACGTGCACAGCGAGCCGGTGGCGGCGAAGCCCGGCGACGAGGAGTCCGAGGGTCCGGCCGGTCGCACGCGTCGGCGCAAGGGTGGCGACTCCGAGGACGAGCCGAGCGGCGGCAAGGCCAAGGGCAAGAGCCGCAGGACCGCGAAGTCCGCGGCCGTGCCCGACGTCGAGCCCCGGGTGGTCAGCCCGGAGGCCTCGGCAGCCATGGAGAAGATCCACGCTGCCGCTGCCAAGGCGGCAGCGGTCACCGAGACCGCCCAGGGCGCGTCCGGTGAGCCCGGCACGCCCGCACCGGCCGACACCGTTCCGCCCACGAAACGCACCCGCGGGCCGCGCAAGGCCACCCGCAAGGCCGGTCCGGCAGCTGCGGAGGGCGCGGAGTGACGGGCGCCACGGCCGGGTAGCCCCGCTCAGGGTGCCCGCGGTTTGACCGCTCGGGCGCCCGCTTCGTACTCTTGACCCTCGGTGCCCATGCACCCACGACGCAGTCACGTGCTTGTCCCCGGTCGGGGAGCTCTCGCCGTGCGCGTTTCCGAGAACGTTTGTGACAAGGAGATCCGCGGTGTACGCCATCGTCCGTGCCGGCGGCCGGCAGGAGAAGGTCGCCGTCGGCGACGTTGTCGAGCTCGACCGTGTGAGCGGTGAGGCCGGCGCGACCCTGACGCTGCCCGCGCTGCTGATCGTCGACGGCGACGCCGTCACCACCGACCCGAAGGCCCTCGCCGGGGTGACCGTGACCGCTGAGGTCGTCGAGCACACCAAGGGCCCGAAGATCCGGATCATGCGCTACAAGAACAAGACCGGCTACCGTCGCCGCCAGGGCCACCGTGCGCAGCTCACGCGCGTGCGGGTCACCGGCATCGAAACCGCCTGACCGCGTAGAGGACTGACTTTTCATGGCTCACAAGAAGGGTGCCTCGAGCACCAGGAACGGTCGCGACTCGAACGCGCAGCGCCTCGGCGTCAAGCGCTTCGGCGGTCAGTTCGTCAGCGCCGGCGAGATCATCGTGCGCCAGCGCGGCACGCACTTCCACCCGGGCGACAACGTCGGTCGTGGTGGCGACGACACGCTGTTCGCGCTCGCTGCCGGCAACGTCGAGTTCGGCAGCCGTCGCGGCCGCCGGGTCGTCAACGTCGTCAGCGGCGAGTGACACGACACCACGCATGACCTCGTGAGGGGGCGGGCCGGTCGGCTCGCCCCCTCACGCATGCTCTGACGTCGCGAGGTTGCGGCGTAGCACGATCCCACCGACAAGGACGGAGTGCCGCACGATGACCACGTTCGTCGATCGGGTGGTGCTCCACGTCGCCGGTGGCGACGGCGGTCACGGCTGCGTGTCCGTGATGCGCGAGAAGTTCAAGCCGCTGGGTGGCCCCGACGGTGGCAACGGCGGTCATGGCGGCGACGTGCTCCTCGTGGTCGACGGCAACGTCACCTCGCTGCTCGAGTTCCACCACGGTCCGCACCGACGAGCGGGCAACGGTCGACCGGGCGAGGGCAGCAACCGCAACGGTGGCACCGGCGGTGACATCGTGCTGCGCGTTCCCCCGGGCACGGTGGTCCAGAGCGCCGCTGGCGAGCTGATCGCCGACCTCGTCTCGTCCGGCATGGAGTTCGTGGTCGCGCGGGGCGGGCACGGCGGTCTCGGAAACTCCTCGCTCGCGAGCGCCCGTCGCAAGGCGCCCGGCTTCGCCCTGCGCGGTGAGCCGGGTGACGCGCTCGACATCGTGCTCGAGCTCAAGAGCGTCGCCGACGTCGCACTCGTGGGATTCCCCAGTGCCGGCAAGTCCTCGCTGATCGCGGCGATGAGCGCGGCTCGACCGAAGATCGCTGACTACCCCTTCACCACCCTCGTGCCCAACCTCGGCGTCGTCACGGCCGGCGAGAACGTCTTCACGGTGGCCGACGTCCCCGGGCTCATCCCGGGCGCGAGCCAGGGCAAGGGCCTCGGACTCGAGTTCCTGCGCCATGTCGAGCGCTGCCACGTGCTCGTGCACGTCCTCGACTGCGCCACCCTCGACCCGGGTCGTGACCCGGTCTCCGATCTCGAGGCGATCGAGCACGAGCTCGCGCAGTACGGCGGCACCGAGGGTGACCTCGCGGACCGTCCGCGTCTCGTCGCGCTCAACAAGATCGACGTCCCCGAGGCGCGCGAGCTGGCCGACCTCGTCGCTCCGCTGCTGCGCGAGCGTGGATACACCGTCGTCGAGGTCTCCGCCGTCGCTCACGACGGACTGCGGGCGCTCGGGTTCGCCATGGCTGACCTGGTCACCGCCGCACGCAAGGCCGCACCGGTCGAGGAGGCGCCGCGCGTCGTCCTCACGCCCAAGGCCGTCGACGACACCGGCTTCACCGTCACCCGCGAGGAGGACGCCGAGGGCGTCCGCTACCGCGTGAGGGGCGAGCGCCCGCAGCGCTGGGTGCGCCAGACCGACTTCGCCAACGACGAGGCCGTGGGCTACCTCGCGGACCGCCTGGCTCGGCTCGGTGTCGAGGAGCGCCTGCTCACGCTCGGTGCGACCGCCGGCGCGGAGGTACTCATCGGCCCCGAGGACAACGCCGTGGTCTTCGACTGGGAGCCGACCATCGTCTCGGGAACGCCGCTCAGCGGCCCGCGAGGTTCCGACGACCGCCTCCTCGGCCTCTGACTCCCGTCGATGGCGCCGAGCGCCGTCAGTGCGGGCTGTGACCCGGTGCTACGGCAGGATGACGCCGTGAGCAGACGGGCGGTCGTGACGCGGGCGCACCGCATCGTGGTCAAGGTCGGGTCGTCGTCGGTGACCTCGCGCGGTGGAGGTCTCGACGCGGAGCGGGTCGACGCGCTCGTCGACGCCCTGGGCACCCGGCTCAGGGACGGTGTCGACGTCGTGCTCGTGTCGTCGGGCGCCATCGCGACCGGCCTCCCGACCCTGGGGCTCACCCGGCGACCGCGCGACCTCGCGACACAGCAGGCCGCCGCCAGCGTGGGGCAGGGGATCCTGCTCGCCCACTACACCGGTGCGTTCGCCCGCCACGGCCGGACGGTCGGCCAGGTGCTGCTCACGGCCGAGGACGTCACCCGTCGGGCGCACTACCGCAACGCCCAGCGCACGCTCTACCGGCTGCTCGAGCTCGGCGTCGTCCCGATCGTCAACGAGAACGACACCGTGGCGACCGACGAGATCCGGGTCGGCGACAACGACCGGCTCGCGGCCCTCGTCGCGCACCTGGTGCACGCCGACCTGCTCGTCCTGCTCTCCGACGTCGACGGGCTCTACGACGGTCCGCCGTCGCACCCAGGGTCGCGGATGCTCACCGAGGTACGGGGCGACGAGGACCTCGCGCAGGTCTCGGTCCGCGGCACCGGATCAGCGGTCGGGCTGGGCGGGATGGTCACGAAGGTCGAGGCCGCTCGGATCGCCACCGCCGCCGGCATCCCCGTCGTGCTCACCTCCGCGCAGCACGCCGCAGCCGCGCTCGCCGGCGAGGTCGTCGGCACCGAGTTCCACCCCACGGGGCGTCGCACGACCACCCGGCTGCTCTGGCTCGCCCACGCGACCGCGGGCCGCGGCGGCCTGCGGCTCGACCCCGGCGCCGTCGATGCCGTCGTACGCCGCCGCCTGTCCCTGCTGCCCGCCGGCGTCACCAGCGTCGAGGGGACCTTCTCGGCGGGAGATCCGGTGGACCTGCTGGACGAAAACGGCCACGCCGTGGCCCGCGGACTGGTCAACTTTGACTCGACAGAACTCCCCGGGCTGCTCGGCCGTTCGACCCGCGAGCTCGCCAAGGAGTTGGGACCGGCGTACGAGCGCGAGGTCGTCCACCGCGACGACCTGGTGGTCCTGCGCCACTAGCGCCCCACCTCGGAGGCGCCGTGGACGGCTGGCCGTTCTGGCACGTCACGCTGACGGTCGCTGGCCCGCTCGTGCCCGAACGGGAGATCGCCCTGGGCCTCGAGCGGCTCAGCCACGAGCACCCGTTCCTGCTGTCCGGGCGGTACGGCGCAGACCGGGCCGAGGTGCGTTACTGGGAAGAGGCTCCGGACGCCGAGTCGGTGACCGCGCTGGCGCTGTCCCTCTGGCCCGACCATCGGGTCTCCGCCGGGCTCCCGGAGTGGGTCGTGGTCGGGGTGGAGGTGGTCGACCGGGAGACCTTCCACCGCCGCGGCCGCGTGCACCTCGCCCCGGTGTCGCTCGTCGGCGTCGCCCCGTTCTGAGCGATGTCAGGCGTACGCCGTCGCCTCGGCGCCACGCGCGACGGTGCGGCGCAGACCGCGCTCACGCACCGCGACGATCTCAGCCTGGTGGGGCGAAGAGCTCCAAGGCGATGTTGTCGGGGTCCCGGAACGAGACCCCCGATCCGTAGCCCGCGTCCTTGATCCCGCCGTGCCGGATCCCCAGCTCGTCCAAGCGGGCGGCCCAGGTCTCCAGCTCGGCACGGTCGGCGCACCCGAAAGCGACGTGGTCCAGCCCAGGGCGTCGCTCGTCGAACGCATCAGCGGTGCTCAGGTCAGGGAACTGATGCAGTCCCAGCAGGGTGCCCCCCAACGCCCACACGACGTGACGGAAAGGGCCGGTGTCCTCGTCCAGGACCGGGTCGGCACCGAACAGCCGCGAATACCACCCGACGCTGCGGTCGAGGTCGCTGACGGTCACCGCAACGTGTGTCACCGCTGGGAAGTCGGCCATCTTCGCAGCCCTCCAAGGGAGCGTGGGTCCGGAGTGAGCTTGAGGACAACGAAGCTAGTCGCATTCGCCGGAGACCGCTCGGGATCCGCCCGATCCACGGTCCGTTGAGGGGGAGTCCCGCCGCAGCCGGGACGGACATCCAGCGGCGAACCCGACACAGGCGGTAGCGGAGGGAACAACGACAGGGCCTCGCCAGCCATGCGGATGAGTGCGGGCCGGAGACTCTGAACGGCGAGAACCGCGGGGAACGTGGGAGAAATGGCAGCGTCGCACCGCCGCGGCGGGCGCCTGGTCGAGCCGCCGGACGACGGTCGTCGCGGTCCGCGTCGCAGCACGAGGATCCCGGCCGTGACCTCGCGACCGCACGTCGCCCTCGGCGCTCTACCCTCGGGGGATGAGCGAGCCAACCATCGACGTCGCCTCCGACCGCGAAGCCGTGCTCGCGGTGGCGCACCGCGGCCGCGCCGCGACCGTCGGGCTGCGTGCGCTGACCCGCAGCCAGAAGGACGCAGCCCTCCTCGCCATCGCGGACGCCCTCGACCGGGCGACCGACCGGGTCGTCGAGGTCAACCGTCGTGACGTCGACCGCGCCGTCGCCGGTGGCACCGACCCGGCCATCGTCGACCGCCTCACCCTGACACCGGCCCGGGTGGCCGCCATCGCCGAGGCAGTGCGCGACGTGGCTGCTCTGCCCGACCCCGTCGGCGAGGTCGTACGGGGCTACACCCTGCCCAACGGCCTCGCCGTCCGCCAGGTGCGGGTGCCCCTGGGCGTGATCGGCATGATCTACGAGGCCCGGCCCAACGTCACCGTCGACGCCGCCGTCCTCGCTCTCAAGAGCGGCAACGTCGCGCTGCTGCGCGGCTCGTCCTCGGCCTACGAGTCCAACACCGTCCTCGTCGACGTGATGCGCGAGGCGCTCGCCACCACCGACGTCCCCGTCGACGCGATCGCGCTCGTTCCCGGCCGGTCGCACGAGTCCGTGAAGCACCTCATGACGGCACGCGGGCTTGTCGACGTGCTCATCCCGCGCGGCGGTGCGGGGCTGATCGCGAGCGTCGTCGAGGGCTCGAGCGTCCCGGTCATCGAGACCGGGGTCGGCAACTGCCACGTGTACGTCGACGAGCACGCGGATCTCGACAAGGCGGTGGCGATCCTGGTCAACTCCAAGACGCAGCGCGTGAGCGTGTGCAACGCGGCGGAGACCCTGCTGGTGCATGCCGCGGTCGCCGAGGCGTTCCTGCCGCGCGCGCTCGCGGCACTCGCGGCCCAGGGGGTCACGGTGCACGGCGACGACCGGATGGCCGACTTCGCCGAGGTCGCAGGTGTCCCGTTCGCGCCCGTCACCGACGAGGACTGGGCGGCGGAGTACTACTCCCTCGACATCGCCGCGGGCGTCGTCGACGACCTCGAGGCCGCGCTCGCGCACATCCGTCGCTGGTCCAGCGGGCACACCGAGGCGATCGTGTCGGACTCGTCGGCTGCCATCGCCGGCTTCCTCACCGGCGTCGACTCGGCCGTCGTCATGGTCAACGCCTCCACCCGGTTCACCGACGGCGCAGAGTTCGGCTTCGGTGCCGAGATCGGCATCTCGACCCAGAAGCTGCATGCCCGGGGGCCGATGGGACTCGCCGAGCTCACGAGCACGACGTACGTCGTGACCGGTGACGGGCACGTCCGGTCCTGACCCGACGCGGCCGCTACCTGACGGGGAACGTCGGCGGCCGCAGCGTCGTTGCTATCCTCGACCGACCCACGAGGTGGGCTCGGGACGCACGTGGTGTGAGGGGACAGGCGATGGGCGCGTTGGCAGGACTGGCCGAGGCTGTGTCGACCGACACAGTGCTCACGATCTCGACGTCCAAGTGGCTCTTCGGGGGTCTGGCCCTGACCGTCCTGCTGCTGCTCGGCTTCCTCGTCACGCGCATCAACATCGACCGCTGACGCGCCGCAGCGAGCGGGGCTCTGGAGATGCAGCGGGTCGGGGTGATGGGCGGGACGTTCGATCCCGTCCACCATGGGCACCTCGTCGCGGCGTCCGAGGTCGCACACCTGTTCCACCTCGACGAGGTCGTCTTCGCACCGACCGGACAGCCCTGGCAGAAGCGCGACCGCCCTGTGACTCCCTCCGAGGACCGCTACCTCATGACCGTCATCGCCACCGCCTCCGACCCGCGCTTCCGCGTGAGCCGGGTCGACGTCGACCGGGAGGGTCCGACGTACACGGTGGACACGCTCCGTGATCTGCGCGCGGAGTACGCCGGCGACGGGCGCGAGGTCGAGCTCTTCTTCATCACCGGCGCCGACGCGCTCAGCTCCATCGCCGGGTGGCGTGATCCCGACGAGCTGCTCGAGCTCGCCCACTTCGTCGGTGTGACGCGGCCGGGGCACCCGCTCACCGACCACGGCCTGCCCACCGGGTCGGTCACGCTGGTCGAGATCCCGGCCCTGGCCATCTCGTCGACCGACTGTCGCGCCCGGGTCGCACGTGGCGAGCCGATCCGCTACCTGGTTCCCGACGGCGTCCGCGAGTACGTCGCCAAGCGCGGGCTCTACCAGGAGGCACCCGCGTGAGCCCGACCGATCGACCGCCCGTCGGCGTTCCGGGTGGGGGCGACGGCGTGCACGTCGATCCGGACGAGGGCCTCGACGTCGTCGAACCGGTCGCGGACGCCGAGGCCTCGACCGGGGCCACGGTCGTCCCGCTGGACCCGTCCGTCGCGCTGGCGGGTGCCGAGGCCACGGGCAGTCGGGCCGGACGCCGTCGTGCCCAGGAGGAGGCGGCGAGGGGCGCGTCGCAGACCTCACGCCGCCGCGTGCTGATCGTGACCGGTGCCGTGCTCGGTCTGCTCGCCACCGCCGTGCTGGTCTGGGCGGTGTTCGGGCGCGGATCCGGTGACGCGGGGCCGAGCCCGTCACCCGCACCGAGCGCGACCGGCCCGATCCAGCCCACGCTGCTGTTCCAGGTCAAGGACGGCGAGGGCATCGCCCTGGACAACGCGCTGCTCTCGGTCGGGGGGAGCGCCGGTCGGGCGAGCATGATCGCGATCCCGACGAGCGTGGTCGTCGACGTGGCGACGGGCGGCACCCTGCCCTTCGGTCAGATCGCCCGGCTGCCCGACCCGGACGCCTCGGCGGACGCGCTCAGCGACGCCATCGGGGTCAACGTCGACGCGACCTTGGCCATGGACACGCTGGCCTTCTCCGGCTTCGTCGACGCGGTGGGCGGCGTCACGGCCGACGTCGACGTCGACGTCCTCGCCGCCCAACCGGACGGCTCGTCGATCATCGTCGTGCCGGCGGGCAAGGGCCGCACCCTGCAAGGACCGCAAGCCGCTGCGTTCGCGACGTATCTCGCCACGGGGGAGCCGGAGGAGGCGCGCATGGCGCGATCCACCCAGGTCCTGCGCCTCGTCGTCGAGAAGCTCCCGGCGGACCCGACCAAGGTCGAGGCGATCTTCACCGGTCTCGGGGCGTCGTCGCGCGCGACGGTCCCCGTGGGGCAGGTGGCGGCGTTCTTCGTGCGGCTCCAGGCGGACGTCATCGCCGACGACGCGGCCTATCGCAACCTCCCCGTGAAGCCGCTCGACACGGGTGGGCCGACCGCCTACCGGGTCGACAACGAGGCGACGGCCACGCTGGTCGCGGACCTGCTGCCCGACGCCGTGCGCACGCCGGGGCCCAACTCCAAGGTGCGGGTGCTCGTGCAGAACGGCGTCGGCTCACCCGGGCTCAACGCTGCTGCTCGCCAGCTCCTCGTCGAGGCCGGCTACACCTACGTCAACGGCGGCAACGCGGCGACCTTCGGACAGGCCCAGACCGTCGTCG